>JBAUGO010000518.1:0-18996 GCA_049679775.1 Anderseniella sp. | reverse complement strand
CAGCAATTTTGCCGTGGCCGATCAGTAATTGGGCATTCAAGACAACACGCCAGACTGGACTGAACGGACGCAAAGGCTATCAACCGCGCGGCAAGGGTCTCGGCGGCTCATCAGCCATCAACGCCATGGTCTACACACCAGGCAGGCCACAAGATTACGATGGCTGGCAGGTCAGTGGATGGGGTTGGCGCGATGTCAAACCTGACTTTGATGCCTTGAAAAAAGCAGGCCTGCACGTCAGCGAGCTGCAAGATACGTTTGCATCGACCAACATGTTTCTTGAAGCCTGTCGTAATGAAGGCCTCGCAATGCTGCAAGAGTTCGACAGCTCAAATGAGCAAGCATGCGGACTATACAATGTAACCATCGGAAATGGTGAAAGAAGCTCGTCTGCCACTGCTTTCCTGGATACAATAAAACATCGCAAAAACCTGACTGTGATCACCAAGGCCCAGATCGGGCAGATCCTGTTTTCACGAGGTCGCGCAAGTGGCGTAAGGTTCTACAACGACAATACCTGGCAAGAAGCAGGCGCATCGCATGAAGTTGTGTTGTGTGCAGGTGTGTTCCAGTCCCCACAACTTCTTATGCTATCGGGCATTGGGCCAGCCCAGGAACTTAAAGCCCATGATATTTCCCTTCGCCATCACCTTGCTGGCGTTGGGTCAAACCTTCAAGACCATGTCGATTACGTCACCATCTGGAAAACCCGTGCTGGCGATGAAACACTGGGCATGTCGGGGGCAGGTGGCAGGCAAATCATGGAAGCGGTCAAGCAGTGGCGCAAAGACCGTACCGGTAAACTCACATCGCCAATTGCAGAGGCAGGTGCGTTCCTGAAAAGCTCTGATGATCTGGATGTTCCGGACCTGCAACTTCATTTTGCACCAGGTATCGTCGACAATCACGGCCGCAAGATGCATCTGGGCCACGGAATGTCGATCCATCTCTCTCTGCTGTCTCCAAAGTCATCTGGCAGGGTGTCGCTGTCATCATCAGACCCGTTGCAGGCGCCCCTGATTGATCCGCAATTTCTGACCCATTCCGATGACATCAGACGTCTTGTGGCCGGTTTCAAAAGAGTGCGACAAATTTTTGAAAACAAGGCTTTCAACGCAATCCGGTTGACTGAACTTTACACAGCCGGAGTGTCGTCAGACGACGAGATTGCCGCATGGATCAGAAAGCGCGCTGACAGTCTATACCACCCGGTCGGCACGTGTCGCATGGGCGAGGCGTCAGACCCGGCAAGCGTTGTTGGTCCCGATCTCAAGGTTCACGGTGTTGAGGGTTTGCGCGTGGCTGATGCTTCGATCATGCCCAGGATCATTTCAGGCAATACCAACGCTGCCGCCATGATGATCGGATGGCGGGCAGGGGGCATCATTGCAGCTGGTTTCTAACCGGCAATACCCATCAATCGGTTACGTTGGGCTGAGTATCCGTTTTCTGCGATGGCGGTCCATCTGGCAATCTCACCAAGGGCGTTGAAATACTGGTCATGCACGCGCGCAGCAAGTGCACTGTGACCGCGAACTTCAGGAATGACTTCCTGCCAGCCTTTGTAATAACTGTCATAGACATCATCGGAGAACTTGCGAAGCTCGACACCATGTTGGCTGATCATGCGGGCAAGATACTCGCCATTATTAGCGATAAGATCATCATACATTGCGCCATGTTCTGCAGCACACGCAGCAATGATGATCTGCTGATCCTGTTTCGCCAGTTTCTCCCACCAATCCTTGTTCATGCCGAGTGAAAGCGACCCGCCTGGCTCATGAAAACCCGGGTAGTAATAGTACTTCGCTGCTTCATAGAGTTTCATGAAATAATCATTATAGGGCCCTGCCCATTCGGTCGCATCTATGGTGCCTGCAACAAGGCTCTCATAGATTTGCGACGGGGGTAGGGACACCGCTGATACACCAAGTTTTGACAGAACATCACCACCCAGCCCCGGCATGCGGATTTTCAGTCCACTCAGGTCTGCCGCTGAGTTTATTTCCTTGGTGAACCACCCACCCATTTGTGAGCCTGTGGCACCACATGCAAGGCATTTTACGCCAAATCCTGACGCCACCTCATCCCACAATTCCTGCCCACCTTTGCGAGATATCCAGGCATTCCATTCAAGACTGGTCATGCCGAATGGTACAGAGGTGAAATAAACCCACGCCGGGTGCTTGCCCTTCCAGTAATAGTCAGCCGAATTATAGGCTTGCGAATTTCCGGACGCCACTTCATCAAGCACGTCAAACGGACCAACCCGCTCTCCTGCGGCAAAGTAGTTTGTCACGATGCGACCTTGCGAGAGCTCTCCAATACGCGCCGCAAGACGTTGTGCTGATATGCCAAAACCTGGAAAATCCCGCGGCCAGGATGATACGATATTCATCTCGGTGCGTACTTGCGCTATAGCTGGAGCAACAAGGTTTGATATAGCCGTTGCACCGGTCAACGCAGTGGCAGTTCGCAGAAACATGCGACGTTTCATAAAAGGTATTCCCTGTTTTGGTTTGTTTGACGTATCAGCAAATAGCGCTGAAAGTCGCCTCAAATGGTTGGAGCATAATGGGATAGCTTTGCCAATAAGCGTTCTTGTTTTGACTGACCCCTTTGAAAGCGGGAGCAATTCGCCTATTTAATAGAGCTCAAACAGGTGTCACGATTCTCGTGGTGCCAATTTCGACTTAACCAGATTACCATAACAAGGCCACTCACCCGATGCGCGATCCAATTGAAACATATGCCCAGCTTGTCCCCATGGTCGTTGAGCAGACCAACCGCGGTGAACGCGCTTATGATATTTATTCAAGAATGCTCAAGGAGCGCATCATTTTCATTACAGGTCCGGTAGAAGACCACATGGCGACGCTTGTTGTGGCACAGTTACTGTTCCTTGAGGCGGAAAATCCGAAAAAGGAAATCGCCATGTATATCAACTCGCCAGGTGGTGTGGTCACATCAGGCCTGTCGATTTATGATACCATGCAGTTCATCAAGCCTGCTGTTTCCACAACCGTTATTGGTCAGGCCGCTTCTATGGGGTCATTGCTGCTGACAGCTGGTGAAAAAGGCATGCGGTTTGCACTGCCAAATGCGCGGGTCATGGTGCATCAACCATCCGGCGGTTTTCAGGGGCAGGCCTCCGATATCGAGCGCCATGCGCAGGATATCATCAAGATCAAACGCCGTTTGAACGAGATTTATGTAACCCACACGGGTCAGAAATACGAAACCATCGAAAATACACTTGATCGTGATCACTTCATGACGGCTCAGGAAGCCAAGGACTATGGCTTGGTCGACGAAGTTATCTCGAAACGCCCTGAAACAGCATCTGATGACAAAAAAAAGTAAAATCAGCCGGATAAAGGCATGGGGTTTGCACAGGTAAGGAAATGTGAAGAGTAATTGTAATTCTTGTGTAAATATGTCGAGCCAGTTTCAAATTGGCGCGATGTGTTAATCATTTGTTGATTATTGATCGCCCAGCATGGTGAAATACAAAGAATCAGGTTTGCAGTTCCTCATGGAACAAGTTTATGGCTTGCTAGTTGCAGGCAATATGTCGGTCGAAGGATCGAAGGAGAGCAGATGACGAAGTCCACAGACGGTGACAGCAAGAATACGCTATACTGCTCATTTTGCGGCAAAAGCCAGCATGAGGTTCGCAAACTCATTGCAGGCCCGACCGTATTCATTTGTGATGAATGCGTTGAGCTGTGCATGGATATCATTCGCGAGGAGAACAAGACATCTCTCGTGAAGTCCCGCGATGGCGTCCCAACACCAACCGAGATTTGCGCAGTTCTGGATGATTATGTCATCGGGCAGTTCCAGGCCAAGCGCGTCTTGTCTGTCGCGGTTCACAACCACTACAAGCGCCTTGCTCATGCGGCCAAGAACAATGATGTTGAACTGGCAAAGTCCAATATCCTGCTTGTTGGACCGACAGGCTGCGGCAAGACGTTGCTCGCACAGACCCTCGCACGCATCATTGACGTACCCTTCACAATGGCCGATGCAACCACATTGACGGAAGCAGGCTATGTGGGTGAAGACGTTGAAAATATAATTCTGAAGCTGTTGCAGGCGGCTGATTATAATGTTGATCGCGCTCAGCGTGGTATCGTCTACATTGACGAAATTGACAAGATTTCCCGCAAGTCTGATAACCCCTCAATAACCCGCGATGTGTCGGGTGAAGGTGTGCAGCAGGCATTGCTGAAAATCATGGAAGGCACAGTCGCATCTGTTCCGCCGCAAGGCGGGCGCAAGCACCCGCAGCAGGAATTTCTGCAGGTGGATACAGCCAACATTCTGTTTATCTGCGGTGGGGCTTTCTCTGGCCTGGACAAAATCATTGCCTCTCGCGGCAAGGGTGCGGGCATCGGTTTTGGTGCTGACGTCAAGGATGAAACAGACAAGAAAACCGGCGAATTGTTGCGTGATCTGGAACCGGAAGATCTGCTGAAATTTGGTCTCATTCCGGAGTTTGTTGGTCGATTGCCAGTTATCGCCACGCTTGAAGACCTTGATGAGGATGCGCTTATCGAGATTCTGTCTGTGCCGAAGAATGCGTTGGTCAAGCAGTATCAGCGATTGTTCGAGATGGAAGACGTACATCTGAATATCACTGAGGAAGCCCTCTCTGCTATCGCAGTGAAGGCAATTCATCGCAAGACAGGTGCACGCGGTCTGCGTTCTATCATGGAAGGCATCCTGCTTGATACCATGTATGATCTGCCTGGCATGGATGGTGTGGAAGAGGTTGTGATCTCGGCAGAAGTGGTCAATGGTGATGCAAAGCCGTTGATGATTTATTCTGACAAGGATGCTGGATCAAAATCCAAATCCAAGGCGGCAAGCGGACCTGTAAGCGCCTGATCTCAAATTCCTCACTTATGATATTAAGCCCGGTCAGTTTGTCTGATCGGGCTTTTTGCTGTTCTTTCGCCAGGCGGTTTTCAAGATGGTTCCAATGATTGCATGACCAGCCAGGATGGTTCCGCGCACCGTTCCTGAAATTTTTGAAACACCTATTCGTTTGCGATAGCTTACAGGTGCTTCCTGCCAGCGCAGACCTTGCATTATGGCCTTGATCTGCATCTCGACAGTCCATCCAAAGGCCCTGTCCTGCATATTCAGTGAGATCAGCTTGTGGCGTGAGATGGCACGGTATGGACCAAGATCGGTGTATTTGGTGTTCCAGAATATCGCAATGAGGGTGCAGGCCAGCCAATTGCCCCAACGTTGCTGAGGTGTCAGGGCGCCGCGCTGTGCTTTTCCCAGTGTGCGTGAGCCGATGACCATGTCAGCATTTCCCTCAATGATTGGGTCCACCAGCAAATGCATCTCGCTACCATGGTCAGAATGATCGCCATCCATGAAAACTATTATGTCCTGACCATTCACTTGCCTGATACCGGCCAGACAGGCAGCCCCATAGCCCGGTTCAGGTTCTGAAACCACTGTTGCGCCCAGGCTACTGGCGATTGTGGCTGTTTCATCGGTTGAATTGTTGTCCGCAACAATAATCAGGTCGACCCATTCAGGTATGTCGGTGATGACCTTGCCTATGGCTTGCGCTTCGTTATAGGCGGGGATCACCACCGCGATTGTGCGTCCCTTTTTCATGATGGTGAGTTGCGTCTGTCAAGTGACCAGTCATAGGCCAGGACGCCCCATACAGGAAGCCACATCGTCCAGACCAATGCCATCAGAAGGCTTTCATCAACCTCCAAAGCTGTCAATTTGAAGAAAGCGTAATAAAGCGGGAAGCAGACAGTCATCAGCAAAAGACCTCGGCTCGGATAAATACACAACAAGGGCACCACCCAGATAAAATACCACGGCAGTTGAACAGGTGACAAAAGCAGTAGGGCAGCGATGGCAATCAACAGGTGTTTGACGAGATCATGTGAGTTGGAAGACGTATGACGCAGATTCCACAAGACGATCGCTCCGACCAGACCAGCAGCCATCAACCTGGCAATCAGTTCGGGATCCAGAAGGTTTTGCGGCAACAGTGCTGTGAGCGTCGACAAGATGATGAAAGACGCAGATATGCGTTCCCATTCAGTTGCGAAAGCAACAAAGCCTGACGTGCTGTCCAACTGCGTTGTGATGATCGGCAGATACAGCAGGGTTGATGTGAGAGCTGCAACGCCCACACAAAGTGCAAGCAGGCGTGGTTTGCTGAACAGGTCGCGCCAAACAATTGGCAAGAAAAGTACCGGCCAGACCTTCGCTGCGACTGCAATCGAGGTAAAAAAGCTGGCAGCTACCGGGCGCGCGCGCACGGCCAGAAGCACACCGGCCAGGAGCGGCACAATCAATGTCGGTTCCATATGGCCGGAGTTCGCCACCTCCTTGATCACGATGGGGTTCCACCAGTAAATCGTGACCCAGAGCAAGGGACGTTTGAGTGTTGACAGCAATGCCAGCAAGAGGCCAAACGTGACAAGCTCCAGGCCCAGCAGTACAAACCGCCAGGCATCAAGCGAAAACGGTTTTATGAAGTAGGCGATGGCGAAAAAGGCTTGCGGCACGGCTGGGTAGATTGATCGCAACTCGGAATAGTTGATACGCATGAGCACATCACCGGCCTCAGCCTTTAACGCTGTCATGACGGGGTCAACAATTTTGCCATCGAGGACGTCAGAAGGTGCGTAAGCCCAGGGGTTGAACCCATTTGCCGTGAGCGCGCCATCCCACATATAGCGATGGTAGTCATCCTCCATAACCGGATGTGAGCCAAACAGGACAACACGCATGGCAAGTCCCAAACCGGCGATAATGAACAGGGTTGGTTTGAGCGGGGTTGCAGTTCCTTCTAAAGTCTGCGGCAATAGCTTCCAAACCACAGTTAGATAAATCATGCCGACAGCCATGTACCCAAAAACGAAACTGATAATGGGGCGGGTAACGATCACTGTCTCATATGCGAAAGCATGGCTTTGCAAACGCAAGAAAATGGCGCAGCACAACAGTGCCACGCCAGCAATAATCCAATATCCATTCAGCGACTGATTAACAGTCAATTGGCCTTAGCTGCCTTGTTTTGTTGGGAATGAGGTCTTTTTCTTCTTTTTCTTCTTTTCATCTTTTTTTGTCGAGCTTGCGGCAACTTTCACAGCATCTTTTTGTGCTGAGATTTCAGTTGATGATTGGCTGTCACTGGACTGAGTTAAAGCTGATGCCATGACTGGAGTAGCAACCAGGGCAATTGCGCCAGCTAGTGCCATCGCCATGGTACCCAGGGGTGATTTGTTTTTGGAATAATTTGTCACTGACGACCTCCTTGTGTGTGAACTAGTGCAGAATCTGCTGACCCAATATGGAGCATGAGGGCTACTTTGAAAAATCAACTAAGATCACATTTTGTTCAGTGCTGGGAGTTTGTTGTGATTGGAACAAGGTCGTGAAGAAGGGATAAAATGTTAGCAAGTTTGACCTCTTTCACAGGAGATGAAAGACATGAGGATGCGCTCAAGGCTGATTGCAAAATTGCTGGCTGTTTTGACAACTTGGATGTTGGTATCGGGCTTTGGATTTTCATCCAGCGCACCTGAGGCTTGGGAAGATTGGGCGCAGTCCAATGCGCAAGATACAAGTACCATCGACCACTCAGCATGGACCGCCATCCTTGAAACCCATGTAATACCAGGACAAGATGGGCTTAATCGCTTTGCTTATTCAAAGTTGACGGCCGATGACAAAAAGGCATTGGCAGCTTACATCGCATCACTGGAAGCCATCGAAATCACCAGCTTCAACAAGAACGAACAGCTTGCCTATTGGATAAACCTTTATAATGCTGTGACGGTGAAAGTGATTGCCGATCACTATCCGGTCAAATCGATCCGCGACATTGATATATCCGGGTTTCTCAAGAATGGACCGTGGCAGAAGGAACTTGTGACGGTTGAGGAAACACCGTTGACCCTCGACAATATCGAACATGCCATACTTCGCCCGATCTGGAAGGATCCCAGAATACACTATGGCGTCAACTGTGCTTCGGTGGGATGTCCAAACCTGCGCACGAAAGCCTTTACAAGCGCCAATGTCGATGCAGAGTTGGAGCAGGGGGCGATTGACTACATCAACTCCCCACGTGGCGTCTTGATCAAGGCCAATGGCAAGGTCGTGGTATCATCTATATATTCCTGGTTTGCCCATGATTTTGGCAATTCAGAAAAAGGCGTTACCGCTCATTTGCTGAAATTTGCAAAGCCGGAATTGGCAGCTGCTATCAAGAAAGCCGGCAGTCTTTCAGATCACCACTATGACTGGTCATTGAATGAATAATTCCAAAGCCTTCTTTGACGCAGATAAGTGGCTAAAAAGCCTTCCATTGGCCGTATTTCTATGGCAATAACCGCTATGCGTGCATTAGTAGCATGAGTGTACGTCAGGAATTACCGGGGAAATGGGGACAGGTTTTTGCGTAACATTAAAATAGCAATCATTGCATCGATGCTCGCACTTCTATCAGGATGTGCAACCGATGTTGGCAGCTTTACGGATTCTCAACCTGCGCCATCGCAACAGGCATCAATCCCCCAAACCAGCCAGCCAGTTCCTTATGGGCAGCCAGCTCCTGCCAATTTACCTCCTGTGCCACCACAAGGTCAGGTGGCCTTTGCGCCTGCGCCGAGTCCAGGCGGCGGCGGTTTTGCAACCAATTCGGTTGGGCAGGCTCCTGCTTCTTCACTTTCAGGCCGCAAATTGTCAGAGAACGAATTGCGTCAGCTCCTGACCGGCAAGTCCATTACCGTTGCTGACGGGCGTACACTGGAGTATGGCCGCTCTGGTTCTTATCAGGAAAGCCGCAATGGTCAGGCCATAGCAGTTGGCACATACCTGATCCGCGATGTATCGGTTTGCATTCAGTTCACCACCGGGTTAACCCGCTGTGACAGTCTGGTCCAGGATGGTGACAACCTATTTGTTGAAGATCGCAATGGCCAGCGTTTGCCTGCTCAGGTAGGGTAACGGAGCTTGCTTTGTAATAGGGTGCAACAAGATTTGTCACTCAGTCTTGAAACCTGAACAATCCACTGCCATTTACCATTGAACACAATCGGCACTGCAAAGCGACATCGAATCGTGACTAAGTGTCGGGTGATTATATTGGCAGGTGTTAAATTTGGTGCATCTCTTGGATGTTTTTTGCGTCCGGCACTGGTGAAATCACGTATACACCTCCAGAATATTTGACGGCATCGCCCAATAGGGCGCTTCGGTTTTACCGGAAGGAATAGAACATGACCAAAAAAGAGCGCAATCAGGCACAGGACGTATATGCGGTATTGCCGCTGCGCGACATTGTGGTGTTTCCACACATGATCGTGCCATTATTTGTTGGCCGCGAAAAATCCATAGCAGCGCTGGAAGAAGTCATGCGTGAAGACAAGCGCATCCTGCTTGTCGCTCAGAAAAACGCATCAGATGATGATCCAGCTCCCGGTCAAATGTATGACGTGGGCACAATAGGCTCTATCCTCCAGTTGCTGAAGTTGCCTGATGGCACGGTCAAGGTGCTGGTTGAGGGTTTGGAACGCGCTCAGGTCGAGGGTTACACCGATCGCGAGGAGTTTTTTGAGGCTCGCGCGTCCATTATACAGCCCGTTGATGCTGAAGGTGGCGAGACTGAAGCCCTTGCGCGCACTGCGATCACTCAGTTTGAAAGCTATGTGAAACTCAACAAGAAGGTGCCGCAGGAAGCGGTCGCCTCTATCAGCCAGATTGAAGAATATGCAAAACTGGCTGACAGCATTGCAGCACATTTGCCCATCAAGATTTCCGAAAAGCAGGAATTGCTGGAAACAACTTCTGTCGCGCGCCGCCTCGAAAAGGTGTTTGGTCTGATGGAAGGCGAAATTTCCGTATTGCAGGTCGAAAAACGCATCCGTTCACGCGTCAAGCGCCAGATGGAAAAGACCCAGCGCGAGTACTACCTCAACGAGCAGATGAAGGCCATCCAGAAAGAACTCGGTGATGGCGAAGAACGCGATGAGGTTGCAGAACTTGAAGACAGGATCAAGAAGACAAAGTTTTCAAAGGAAGCGCGTGATAAAGCCAACGCGGAAATGAAAAAGCTCAAGCAGATGTCTCCGATGTCCGCTGAAGCTACTGTCGTGCGCAATTATCTTGACTGGCTGCTGTCTATTCCGTGGGGCAAGAAATCTCGTATCAAGAATGATCTTGCGGCGGCCGAGCATGTGCTTGAAACAGATCATTACGGGCTTGAGAAAGTCAAAGAACGTATTGTCGAGTATCTTGCGGTTCAGGCCAGAGCCAACAAGTTGCGCGGGCCAATCTTGTGTCTTGTTGGACCTCCCGGTGTTGGCAAAACCTCACTGGCACGCTCCATTGCCAAGGCAACGGGCCGTGAATATGTCCGCATGTCGTTGGGTGGTGTGCGTGATGAGTCTGAAATTCGTGGCCACCGGCGCACCTACATTGGTTCGATGCCCGGCAAGGTCATTCAGTCCATGAAGAAGGCGAAGAAATCAAACCCGCTATTTCTGCTCGACGAGATCGACAAGATGGGAATGGATTTCCGCGGTGATCCATCATCTGCATTGCTTGAGGTGCTGGACCCTGAACAGAACTCAACTTTCATGGATCATTACATGGAAGTCGAATATGATCTGTCCGATGTGATGTTTGTGACCACTGCAAACTCTTTGAACATTCCTGCCCCGTTGATGGATCGCATGGAGATCATCCGAATTGCGGGATACACCGAGGATGAGAAGTTTGAGATTGCACGCCGTCATCTGATGCCGAAGGCACTGGAAAACCATGGCCTGGCCAAGGGCGAGTTTGAGCTTTCCGACGACGGCCTGACAGAAGTGGTACGCCGCTACACCCGTGAAGCAGGTGTCCGAAACCTTGAGCGTGAATTGAACACATTGTGTCGGAAGGCAACCAAGGAAATCGTGCTGGCAAAGGGCAAAAAGAAGAAGGTCCAGATCAAGGCCAAGAACATGGCTGATTATCTGGGTGTGCCCAAGTACCGTTATGGCATGGCGGAATTGAAAGATCAGGTAGGCGTTGTAACGGGTCTTGCCTGGACGGAAGTTGGTGGTGAGTTGCTCACCATCGAGTCTGTCATGATGCCTGGCAAGGGCAAGATGACGGTGACGGGTAACCTTCGTGATGTAATGAAGGAATCCATTTCTGCTGCCTCCAGCTATGTGCGGTCACGTTCGACACACATCGGTATCAAGCCGCCAGTCTTCGACAAGCGTGATATTCACGTTCACGTTCCTGAAGGTGCAACGCCAAAGGATGGCCCATCAGCCGGTGTGGCAATGGTCACTTCGATCACGTCAGTACTGACCGGCATTCCGATTAGGCGTGAAGTTGCCATGACTGGCGAGATCACGCTGCGTGGCAGGGTGCTGCCAATTGGTGGCCTCAAGGAGAAGCTTCTCGCAGCCCTTCGTGGTGGTATCAAGAAGGTGTTGATTCCTGAGGAGAATGCCAAGGATCTGGCAGATATTCCAGATAACGTGAAAAACGGACTGGAGATAGTGCCTGTCTCACACGCTGATGAAGTGCTCAAGCACGCCCTTGTTCGCATGCCAGAACCCATTGAGTGGGATGAAGCAGCTGAAGAGGCTGCTGCCAAGGCGGCGGCTGATGCGGCACGGGCATCAGGCGAAGGTGTGACAGCGCACTAGCTCTGAGCCTTTAGGCAACCAGATACCGAAGCCGGGTGGTCATTCGCCCGGCTTTGTTTGTTAATGAAAGGTTAACAAACGCATTCCTTTGTGACGGTAAAATCACTGTAATTTCAAATACTTCCACGAATCAAAATGCAGTGCGGATTCGTAAAAATGCACAAATCCCTGTTTTTGGCCAATTTTGGTCATATTACTGTAAGTCATTAAGTGCATGTAAACACGGTGGTTTTTCAGGAAATACGCATCAGGGCTTGCATTATTCGGCTGAAATCCGCGAATTTGACTGAAAGTCGTGTGCGTACCTGAGTATCAATATATCAACAGTGAAAAGGACCCGTTCACATGAACAAGAACGATCTTATCTCCAGAGTGGCCGAAGATGCAAAACTCACCAAAGGTGAAGCAGGCGAAGCCATTGAAGCAACACTTGCCAATATCCAGAAAGCCTTGATGCAGGGTGACGATGTTCGCCTTGTTGGTTTTGGAACATTTTCCGTTGGCCAGCGTGCAGCTTCCACAGGCCGTGATCCACGCTCTGGTCGTTCAATCGACATTCCGGCATCCAAGAATGCCAAGTTCAAGGCAGGTAAAACCCTCAAGGAGGCTGTTAACGGCTAATCACTGATTTAGCTATGATCCGCCAATCCTCAAGTTTGGCGGACTGACAATAGACCCCGCGTGCTCTTCAGAAAAGACGCGGGGTCGTTTTATTGAAAACGGCGCTTGCCCTATTGGGACAAGATCGCTAATACAACGCACACCAGTGGGGGCGATTAGCTCAGTTGGTAGAGCATCTCGTTTACACCGAGAGGGTCGGCAGTTCGAGCCTGTCATCGCCCACCATCCCACTTTGTAACATAAGGCCAAGCGGCACATGCTTTCGATTGAAGAGCTGAAGACCCGCGGTTTTGAATATCTCGACATCATATTGGGTTGGGCTTCCTCGCCTCAGTTCTATGCCCAGATTGGGGCTATACTTGTAGCCGTTCTGGTTGCTCGTATTTGTTCGGGCCAATTACGCAAGAAAATTGCCTGGTTTCAGGCTCCTCCGCCTCAGGATCACAAGTTCGCCCGTTGGCTGAACATTTGTTACGGCCTTCGGGATTTGTTGTTTCCGGTCATTGCAGTTTTACTGCTGGCCGTTGCAATTCAGATTTGTCTGGCAAGTGTTGGTAGCGCCTGGGTCGTGCGCATTGCCCAGTCCTTGGCGGTCATTGGCGTACTTTATGCCGCCATCAACCGCTTCATTACACATTCCATTTTGCGTACAGCAGCGGTTTATGTCGGGATCCCCGTTGCCATGCTGCATGTGTTTGGCGCGTGGGATGATGCCGTTATCTTTCTGGACGGCTTATCGCTGGAGCTTGGGAATATCCGTCTTTCGGTTTATTTTTTACTCAAGGCAGCGCTGTTTGGTGGCTTGTTGTTCTGGTTGGGCAGGCTTTCCACTACGGCAGGACAACGCGCCATCCGCAACCAGAAAGACCTCGACAAGGCAACCAAAGAGCTGTTTGCAAAACTGTTCGAGATTTTACTGTTCATCGTCGTCTTTATTCTACTGTTGCAGATATTGGGTCTGGACCTGACTGCCTTGACCGTATTCGGTGGTGCGGTGGGTGTTGGCCTTGGCTTCGGACTGCAACAGATCGCCTCAAACTTCATTTCGGGCATCATCATCCTGCTTGAGCGCTCAATCGGTGTGGGTGATTACATCAAGCTGGAAGATGGTAGGGCAGGTGTCTTGAAAGAGCTCAACATGCGTTCTTCGACGCTTGAAACCTTTGACGGCAAGGAAATCATGGTGCCAAACGAAAAGTTCATCACCACGAGTTTTGAAAACTGGACACGCGATGATCCCCGCCAGCGCTATGAGGTTGATTTTTCGGTCTCCTATGACTCGGATGTTGAAGAAGTGGCAAGGCTGATCTCGCAGGCAGTCGCAGCACACCCGGCTGTCCTGGATAATCCCGAACCACCGGATACTGAACTTCGTGGCTTCGGTGATTCAGGGATCAACATGGCGGTTGAATTCTGGTGCAATGGTCTTGATGACGGCAAGAACCGCTTCTCAGCCGACATCCTGCTCGTCGTTTGGAAAACGCTGAAAGACAATAATATCTCCATTCCGTTCCCGCAGCGTGAGGTGCGCGTGCTGAGCGATGGGCCCAGGTTGAATATCAGCAAGAAGGATAGCGGCAAGTGACAAGGCGCCTGATCTCATCCGGCTCCACATTTGAAGAACTGATCGGCTATTCCCGCGCTGTGGTGGATGGTGACTGGGTTTTCGTGTCTGGCACCACAGGATACGACTATTCCACCATGACCATATCGTCCAATGTAGTGGAGCAGGCCGAACAATGTTGCCGCAACATAGCTGCAGCGCTGGAACAGGCCGGAAGCAGCATGGCAGATGTCGTGAGGGTACATTACATCCTGCCAGACGCTGCCGACTTCGAACCATGCTGGCCCACATTGCGCCAATGGTTCGGCGATGTGCGCCCCGCAGCGACCATGCTGAGTTGCGGTCTGGCGGACCCTTCCATGAAGATCGAGATTGAAGTAACCGCCCGCAAGCAGGCGTGATCTGAAATCGGGTAAATTTAGTCATGTCCGTCGCATGTTGTATTTTTGTCACATGCAGAAGCTTGTGCCGCTTGACTTGGTTGCTCTAAGTGAGTAATCCAGCCTTCACCAACGAGATGCTGCTGTCAGCGGTGTCTCTTACATCGCGCGGGTGTAGCTCAGTTGGTTAGAGTGCCGGCCTGTCACGCCGGAGGTCGCGGGTTCGAGCCCCGTCACTCGCGCCATTTTTTCCCTCACCAATCCTCTTGGTCTGCATTCAGACTAATAAATTGCATCTGGATGCTTATCCATCCAGCGAGACAGTTTTCCATCCTTTGCATATCCCAGGATTCAGGCTTGCGTCCGGTGTTGCGCTGCGGTACCACCGCTCATGTAAAAGACTCATGTCAAGGGACTGCGGACACTCAAACCCTATGTGCCGCAACAGGTGCTGATCAATGTCAGAGTTATTGCAGAATTATTTGCCGATCGTCATATTCATGGGGATATGCATTGGGCTCGGTCTTGCCTTGATGGCATCCGCCTTCGTGATTGCCATTCGCCGGCCTGATCCGGAGAAAATGTCAGCCTATGAGTGCGGCTTCGATGCCTTTGATGATGCGCGCATGAAGTTTGATATCCGGTTCTACCTGGTGGCTATCTTGTTCATCATCTTTGACCTTGAAGTGGCGTTCCTTTTCCCATGGGCGATATCGCTCAAGGAAGTTGGCGTGTTCGGTTTTTGGTCAATGATGATTTTCCTGGCAATCCTGACCATAGGTTTCGTCTATGAATGGCGCAAAGGGGCACTGGAATGGGATTGATCGACAAACATGGCAAGCCCTTGCTTGCAGCCTCTGGCGCCACCTCAGGTTCTGCATTGCCTGGTGCGGCTTCTTCTGCGGTCCTGACACCGGAGCAGGAAGCCTTCTATTCGTCGGTGAATGATGAACTGGCTGACAAGGGATTTCTTGTCACGACCTCTGATGACCTTATCAATTGGGCTCGTACTGGCTCCTTGATGTGGATGACCTTTGGCCTTGCCTGTTGTGCTGTGGAAATGATGCAGGCGTCCATGCCGCGTTATGATGTTGAGCGCTTCGGCTTTGCACCTCGCGCCAGCCCGCGTCAATCAGATGTCATGATTGTTGCTGGCACACTGACCAACAAGATGGCACCAGCTTTGCGCAAGGTCTACGATCAGATGCCAGAGCCCCGCTATGTGATTTCCATGGGTTCATGCGCCAATGGCGGTGGGTATTACCATTATTCCTATTCGGTCGTGCGTGGCTGTGATCGTATTGTGCCAGTAGACATCTATATTCCAGGTTGCCCGCCGACTGCCGAAGCACTGGTCTATGGCATTTTGCAGCTACAGAAGAAAATCCGCCGTATCGGAACGATTGAACGTTAAGGGTCAGACAAACCATGGATGAAAACCTTATCGATCTTGGCGATCATATCGCAGCAGAGCTGTCTGAACTTGGGGTGACCTATGTCACCACCAAAGATGAATTGACGCTTCATGCTCCGGCAGAAAACATCATTGATGTATTGCGATACCTGCGTGATGAACCGAGCTGCCGCTTTGCCTGCTTCATTGATATTTGCGGTGTGGATTACCCAGCTCGTGAAAAGCGTTTTGACGTTGTCTATCACCTGCTGAGCCCATACCAGAACACCCGCATCAGGGTTAAGGTCCAGACCGACGAAGACACGCCAGTACCAAGTGCTGTTGATGTGTTTCCTGCGGCAAACTGGTTCGAGCGTGAAGCCTTTGACCTTTATGGCATCCTTTTTTCAGATCATCCGGACTTGCGCCGTATCCTCACCGATTATGGTTTTGCAGGGCACCCTCTGCGCAAAGACTTCCCGATGACCGGACATGTTGAAGTGCGCTACGACGATGAAAAGAAAAAAGTCGTCTATGAGCCAGTCAAATTGGTTCAGGAATTTCGCAATTTTGATTATCTCAGCCCGTGGGAAGGCACAGATTATGTCATCCCAGGCGATGAAAAGGCCAAAAACTAATGGCTGAAGCACAAGTCAGAAACTTTAATATCAATTTCGGACCACAGCACCCGGCGGCGCACGGCGTGTTGCGCCTTGTGCTCGAACTGGATGGCGAAGTAGTGGAGCGCGTTGACCCGCATATCGGACTTTTGCATCGTGGTACCGAAAAACTGATCGAGGCTAAAACCTACCTTCAGGCTGTGCCATATTTCGATCGACTTGATTATGTCGCGCCCATGAACCAGGAGCACGCATACGCACTTGCCATCGAAAAGCTGATGGGCATCACCGTGCCGAGGCGTGGACAGCTGATCCGCGTGCTGTATTCCGAAATCGGCCGTCTCCTGTCGCATATGCTCAATGTCACCACGCAAGCCATGGACGTTGGCGCGCTGACCCCGCCCGTGTGGGGTTTTGAAGAGCGTGAAAAGCTGATGGTGTTCTATGAACGTGCCTCAGGTTCGCGCATGCACGCAGCATTTGTGCGCCCCGGCGGTGTACATCAGGATCTGCCACAATCACTCATAGACGATATTGAGGGGTTCTGTGAGGAGCACCCAAGTCGCCTGGACGATATTGAAGGCCTGCTGACCGACAACCGGATATTCAAGCAACGCAACGTCGACATTGGTGTTGTGACGCTGGATGAATGTTTTGCCTGGGGTTTTTCCGGTGTCATGGTTCGCGGTTCCGGCGCTGCATGGGATTTGCGCAAGTCGCAGCCCTATGAGTGTTACTCCGAGCTGGATTTCGACATTCCCATCGGCAAGAACGGTGACTGCTATGACCGTTATCTCATCCGCATGGAGGAAATGCGCCAGTCAGTGAAAATCATGCAGCAGTGCATCAAATTGCTGAATGCGCCGGAAGGCAAGGGCCCTGTTTCGTCGACTGATGGCAAGGTTGTACCGCCCAAGCGAGCCGAGATGAAGCGCTCCATGGAAGCCCTCATCCACCACTTCAAACTTTACACCGAAGGCTTCAAGGTGCCGGAAGGCGAAGTATATGCCGCCGTTGAAGCACCCAAGGGTGAATTCGGTGTTTATCTGGTGTCTGACGGGTCAAACAAGCCGTACCGCTGCAAGCTTCGTGCTCCAGGATTTGCACACCTGCAAGCGATGGATTTCATGTGCCGTGGACACATGCTGGCCGATGTGTCAGCCGTGCTCGGCTCTCTCGATATTGTGTTTGGTGAGGTGGACCGGTGAGTGTTCGCAGATTAGCAGATGAGTCCGTTCAGCCAAAATCGTTCGCATTTACCGCGACGAACCTGAAATGGGCCAAAGAGACGATCAAGAAGTATCCCAAGGGAAAGCAGGCTTCTGCCGTGATCCCCGTGCTTTGGCGCGCACAGGAGCAACATGACGGCTGGGTATCTCGTGCGGCGATGGAAGAAGTCGGCAGGATGCTGGATATGCCGTTTATCCGTGTCTACGAGATTGCCACATTCTACACCATGTTCCAGCTTCAACCGGTGGGCAAGAAGGCACATGTGCAGGTATGCGGCACCACACCATGCATGCTGCGCGGTTCGGAAGACCTCATCAAGGTTTGCAAACGCAAGATAGCTGAAGCCCAGCATGAACTGTCTGCCGATGGTAATTTCTCATGGGAAGAGGTTGAGTGCCTTGGTGCGTGTGTGAATGCGCCGATGATCCAGATATTCTCTGACACTTATGAAGACCTGACCCCTGAATCACTGGAAGCTTTGCTCGACAAGATTGCAAACGGTCAGAAAATCAAACCCGGCCCACAGATTGATCGCGTCATGTCTGCCCCGCAAGGAGGCCTGACCACACTTGCTGGCGATGGTTCCGTTGCGGTGAAGTCAAAGCCCGCCACCGCAAAAGCGTCAAAACCCACCAAGGCAGCGCCTGCGAAGGTGGCTCCTGCCAAAAAGACAGCAACTGCTAAAAAGCCATTATCTGCAAAGCCCGCCCCTGCAAAACCAGCGCCCAAGCCGGCAGCAAGCAAACCGGGTCCGGAACGCCTGAGCAAGCCAAAGGGCAAGGCAGACGACCTGAAGTTGATTTCCGGTGTCGGGCCCAAGCTGGAAGGCACGCTCAACAAACTTGGTTTCTGGCATTTTGCCCAGATCGCCAAGTGGACGAAGAAAGACATTGCCGTTGTCGATGATGAATTGTCGTTCAAGGGACGGATTGATCGCGATGATTGGGTGAAACAAGCCAAGGCTCTGGCCAAGGGCGGCGAGGCTGAATACATCAAGGTATTCGGCAAGAAGCCGAGGTAGGAAATTATGCTCCAGGATAAAGACCGCATATTCACCAATCTGTACGGCCAGCATGACGTTGGGCTGAAAGGTGCAATGAAACGTGGCGCGTGGGATGGCACCAAGGCCATGATTGCGCTGGGCCGCGATGGTGTTATTGACAAGGTCAAGGCATCTGGTTTGCGTGGCCGTGGCGGGGCAGGGTTCCCGACCGGTCTCAAGTGGTCGTTCATGCCGAAGGTATCTGATGGCCGTCCGCACTATCTGGTTGTGAACGCTGATGAGTCTGAACCGGGCACCTGCAAGGATCGCGAGATCATGCGTCATGACCCGCACTTGCTGGTTGAAGGTTGCCTGTTGGCCGGTTTCGCCATGGGGTCAAATACCGGTTATATTTATGTTCGCGGTGAGTTCATCCGCGAGCGTGAAGCTCTGCAGCGGGCTATTGATGAGGCCTATGACGCTAAGCTGATCGGCAAGAAC
>JBAUGO010000517.1:0-3034 GCA_049679775.1 Anderseniella sp. | reverse complement strand
TGTCCACAATTCATCCATGCCTGCCTTGCCGGCACCAGACACTGACTGGTAGGTGGCCACGACAACGCGCTTGATCTTGGCCGCATCATGTAAAGGCTTCAACGCCACAACCAACTGGGCGGTAGAGCAATTCGGGTTGGCGATGATGTTCCTTCGGTTATTGCGGGTCATGTACTCTTCCAGCACATGCGCGTTGACTTCCGGCACGATCAGCGGCACGTCAGCATCATAGCGGAAGGCGGACGAGTTATCGATGACAATGGCCCCGGTCCTGCCGATTTTGGGGGACCATAATTTGGATGTTTCGCCACCTGCCGACATCAGCACGAAGTCAACCTTGGAGAAGTCAAAGGTTTCAAGGTCCTGGCATTTCAGGATTTTGTCGCCAAAGGAAACTTCGCGCCCAACGGAGCGGCGCGAGGCAATGGCGTGGACTTCAGATACGGGGAATTCACGCTCGGAGAGGATGTTCATCATCTCCATGCCGACATTGCCCGTGGCACCTACGACTGCAATCTTGTAGCTCATTTCATGGTTTCCTGCCGAACACCTGATGGTGCAACGGCTTATATATTGTTACGCCTGTTCAGGCCAGTGCTTCCAGTTCTGCCAGGATGGCGTCACCCATTTCGCTGGTGCCAACCTGTTTCATGCCAGCCTGCATGATGTCACCGGTACGCAAGCCCTTGTCGAGCGTGTTGGCGATGGCAGTTTCAATATTGCCAGCCCATTCACCCATGCCGAACGAATAGCGAAGGCACATGGCAAATGATGCAATCATGGCGATTGGATTGGCCAGTCCCTTGCCTGAAATGTCCGGGGCAGACCCGTGGACCGGTTCATAGAGTGCTTTTCTAAGTCCGGTTTTGGCGTCCACTGCGCCAAGCGAGGCCGATGGCAACATGCCAAGCGAGCCGGTCAGCATGGCAGCAACGTCTGACAGGATGTCACCGAACAGGTTGTCGGTCAGGATGACGTCAAACTGTTTTGGCGTGCGCACAAGCTGCATGGCACCTGCGTCTGCCAGCATGTGAGAGAGTTGGACATCCCCATAGCCGTCCTTGTGGGTCTGGGTGACGACCTCGTTCCACAACACGCCTGACTTCATGACGTTGCGCTTTTCCATCGAACAAACCGCGTTGTTGCGGGTGCGGGCAAGCTCAAAGGCCACGCGGGCAATGCGGTCGATTTCGTAGCTTTCATATACCTGCGTATCGACGGCGCGTTTTTGCCCATTGCCCAGCTCGGTGATTTCCTTCGGTTCGCCAAAGTAAACACCGCCTGTCAATTCACGCAGAATGAGAATGTCGAGACCTTCAACCAGTTCCTTCTTCAAGGACGAGGCATCCGCCAGTGCCGGGTAAACGATAGCCGGGCGCAGGTTTGCATAAAGGGCCAGATCCTTGCGCAGGCGCAACAGACCCGCTTCAGGACGCTTGTCATAGGGCACTGTGTCCCACTTTGGCCCGCCAACGGCACCAAAGATGATCGCATCTGCCGCCATGGCCTTTTTCATGTCGGCTTCGGAAATACTTTCACCATGGGCATCATAGGCTGAGCCGCCTACAAGGCCTTGATCGGTGTTGAAGCTTGCGATGCCGCGATCATCGAACCATTTGATGACCCTGATAACCTGGGCCATGACTTCTGGGCCAATGCCGTCGCCGGGGAGAAGAAACAGGGAATGTGTTGCCATGGGTCTGGGCCTTGAAAATCGGGATTGAAATGGAAGGGCTTGGGTAAAGGCAGATGAAGGTTTTTGCAAGAGGGCGTGATAGACCCCCAGCCTTAGCCACCAAGCGCCTTGAGGACGGCAATGGACGGGCGGCCGTTCGGTTTCAGACCTGCTCCGGCTTGCACCTTCTTGATGGCCTCGGTTGTGACAGGGCCGATCTTGCCATCAGCTTCGCCGATATCATAACCTGCCTTGAGGAGCAGCTTTTGCAATTGCAAACGTTGCGCCCGGGTGAGGCCTGGATCATTGGTGGGCCAGCGTGCGGAGAGCTCACCGCGGCCTTTCAGTCGATCAGACAGGTGGCCAATGGCAAGGGCATATGATTCAGCGGCATTATAGGAATAAAGTGCATTGAAATTGCGGGAGACCAGGAAGGCCGGGCCATTCTTTCCGGCTGGCAAAAGCAAGGCAGCAGAAAAACTGCTCTTCAGCGATGATCCGTCAATATTGGTGATGCCGCGATTTGCCCAGGCTTGCATGTTTTCACGGTGCTTGCGTCCGGATGGGCCATTATAGTTAGCAGGGATTTTCACTTCAAAGCCCCAGGGCTCGCTGGAACGCCAACCTGCCTTGACCATGAAATTGGCAGTGGAAGCCAGTGCGTCGGGCACCGAGTTGACCAGATCACGACGACCGTCCCCGTCAAAGTCTACAGCAAGGCGCTGATATGTTTCGGGAATGAATTGCGTTTGTCCAAAGGCGGACGCCCATGAAGAATACAGGTCGTCGAATTTGACGTCGCCGCGTTCAACCAGTTTCAATCCGGCCACCAGCTGACGCATGAACAATTGCTTCTTGCGATTGGCACAAATCAGATTGGCCATTGCGTGGGGCAGAAAGAACTCACCCTTGATCTGACCGTAATCGCTTTCGATACCCCACAAGGCAGCTATGATATAGCGGTCAACTCCAAACTTCTTCTCCACTGCCGCCAGTGTCGCGGCATGCTTTTTCATGTTGGCCTTGCCGTCAGCAATGCGCGGTCCGTCTACGAGAAAAGTCATGTAATCCCAAACGGGTGTGCTGAATTCTGGTTGGGTGCGTGAAAACCGCACAACCTTTTCGTTGAAGCGGGCACCATCCATCGCCTTGTTCACAAGCGAGGAGTTGATGCCAGCCTGCTTGAGGGTAGACTTGATGGAGGCAATGCAAGAGGCTGACACATTGGCCTGTGCGGAGCCTGACCATCCAGCTAGCAGAAAAAGTGCCAGGGCGGGAATGGTCAACTTGCGTATCATTGCGTTGGTCTCCAGTTGGCGGGCCTCAGGCCCAGGGACGGCTTTCAGCCATCTTTGCCTC
>JBAUGO010000516.1:0-5101 GCA_049679775.1 Anderseniella sp. | reverse complement strand
TCAACACAAGGCGGCCGACATGTTCTTCCATGATACGGGTCACAATAGCCAGGCCAAGCCCGGTGCCCTTTTCCCGCGTTGTCATGTAAGGCTCGGTCAACCGCGAGCGGTTCTCATGAGGCAAACCAATACCATTGTCAGAGACACTTACGACAACCAGCGTCCCTTTCTGTTTCACTGAAACGCGGATTTCTGCTGCTGGTTCAGGGGCAGACTGTAGCCGGGCCTCGATAGATTCACGGGCATTCTTGACCAGGTTGGTCACAGCCTGATTGACCAACCGTCTGTCGATAAGGATCTGCAGAGGTTTCTCCGGAAACAGCGTCGTAAACTTGAGCGTTTCATCACTCGCCTTTTGCAGAACGAGAGCTTCTTTAACTACATTCACAATATCATTTTCTTCAAGTTGAGCACTGGGCATTCGGGCAAATGAGGAAAACTCATCAACCATCCTGCCAATGTCGCCCACCTGTCGAACAATGGTATCAGTGCACTGGTCAAACACCTTACGGTCACCAATAATCTGGTCACCATACTTGCGCTTGAGACGTTCGGCTGAAAGCTGGATAGGTGTCAGAGGGTTTTTGATTTCATGCGCAATGCGCCGCGCGATGTCTGCCCATGCGGACGTCCGTTGAGCTGAAACAAGTTCTGTTGTGTCATCAAAGGTAACTACATAGCCATCTACGCCATCATCACCTTGCTCTGTGGTGACACCTGCCATGAAAGTGCGTTCCTGATCACCGACGCGGCGAATAATGGTGCCATCGGCGTATCCGTCAGGACGTAATTTTGCAGTTGAAAAAACTGTCATCAACTCCGGCAAAACATCTTCTATGTCACGCCCCGTTACTTCGTTCTCTTCCAGCCTCAGCAACTCAAGTGCAGATTTATTGGACAATGTAATTGTACCAGCGCTGTCCAGTCCAAGCACGCCAGCGCTCACGCCACCAAGTACTGCCTCCATGAAGCGACGGCGCTCTTCAAGCTGATCATTCGCATCAGTCAATTCTTCTCGTTGAGATTTCAGACGTTCAGTCATCTGGTTGAAAGTGAAGCCGAGTGTTGCAAGGTCTCCAGTGGACTTGTTGATCAATACCTTTGTATCAAGCTTTCCGGCACTGACATTCTGCGCAGCGGTCACCAGAGACACAATTGGCTGAACCAGTCGGTTCGAAAACAACAATCCAAGCCAGATTGCCGATAGCAGAAATATGAAGGCTACACCGGCATAAAGAGCAGCAAAGTTGAGTTGTAGTGATTGTCTTTGCGCTATCAGGTTGTCGAACTGTTCGCGCTGGTTTTTGGCCTTGCCCAATTGCTTAATGACCTCAGGGTTCACCAGCCTATACAGGTACAGATAATAGCCGTCGATCTTTTCCAGCTTGATGAGTGCACGAATGACATTGCTGCCCTTGTCAGGTTGGCGAACCACCATTTCACCCGTTGTAGCTTGGGCAATATCCTCCGGCTCAGGGGGTCTAAATTGAACCTGATCGTTCGCAGTAGCCTGAATGGCAATTTCCTTTGTCGTCGGGTTCATCACAAACAGTCCCGACAAGCCCCTTACTGCTCCGTAGGTAGCGACTCGACCAATGAGTTTATCTTTATCAGTCGTAAACTCCTCGGCACGCTGGTTTATTTCATTCGCAATAAAAGCTGCATCACTGCGTGCTACATCAATATTTTCCTTGATGTAGGCGTTGGCTACCGCTTCAGCTGAATCCACAATTGACTGAGTTTGCCCCGACAACCATGTGTCGAGCCCCTTATTCAAGGTCACAGTGGCAAAAGCAGCAACAATAATTGCCGGCAAAACCGCGAATAATGCCAGCAAAGCCACGATACGAATGTGCAAGCCAGAGCCTGGTACTTTTTTGTATCGGGCGAAAAAAAGCTTGCCAAGTTGCCACACGATCAATGAGGCCATCAAGGTCAGCAGAATTGCATTGATATAGACCAATTGCCTGGCTGTATCAGGATGTGGCTCTACCTGCATCAATCCGGTCAGGTAGAGATAGGTTCCAAGACCACATACCACAGTCAGCGTGGCGAGGCACATGCCAGCCAGGTTCAACCATTTATTGTTCAGAAACGTTTCTGCACCGCCGTCACCTGGTGTCAGTGAGGGGGCTGTAACTGATCTGTCCGATGATGCAGACATAGTTTGACGCACTATTCCCGATGAATGAGACTGAACCCCCGTGCAGTGTTACCCAAACGCAACACTATTGTGGCAAATATGAGACAGTAGGCAAAACCTGTGTGGATAGACATGTAACTCAATCAGTGAGACTTTAGCTAATTCCCGGTGTCTTAACAACACTTAAGCCGAGTTCCTTAATGCGAGTACGCAAGGTATTGCGGTTGATACCTAGCATTCCGGCTGCCTTGATCTGGTTTCCACCTGTTGCTGCAAGCGTGGTGTTTATAAGCGGTGCTTCAACCTGTTGTATGATACGCTGGTAGAGCCCGTCTGGTGGTAAGCCCGGTTGAAAACCCGCAAAATAAATAGCTAGATGGTTTTCAACAAATTCAGACAGCGAATTGTAGGAGGTTACTCCTGCTACATCTTCATTATTTTTATTGCTGGCAAACTCACGTTCGATAGTTTCGGCAGTAACCTCGTCACCCACAAAGATTGCGCATAGACGACTGATGAAATTTTCCAGTTCGCGCACGTTACCACGCCATCTGGCGCTCTTGAGTGCTTCAATAGCTCCTGATGTAAAAGTCTTGGAAGGCAGTCCCAGCTTTGTGTTTGCAGCAAGAAAATGATTTACAAGGTCCGGGATATCATCGGTGCGTTCACGCAACGGTGGCAAGCGCAATGGGACTACATTCAACCTGAAGAACAGATCCTCACGAAACATGCCTTGATTTATCAAATGCTGCAGGTCGCGATGCGTGGCAGCAATAATCCGCACATCCGTCTTGATCGGGCGAACACCGCCGACGGATGTATATTCACCTTCCTGCAATACCCGCAGCAATCGTGTTTGAGCTTCCATGGGCATGTCGCCGATCTCATCGAGAAACAGCGTTCCACCGTGCGCTTGCTCAAACCGACCCAGATAGCGCGAAACCGCTCCCGTAAAAGCCCCCTTTTCATGACCGAACAATTCAGATTCAATGAGTTCACGCGGAATGGCGGCCATATTCATGGCAATGAAAGGTGCATTCTTGCGGCGCGAATAATCATGCAGTGCTCTGGCAACCAGCTCTTTGCCAGTGCCGCTTTCACCTTGTATCATGACTGTCAGGTCGGTTTGGGTCATGCGGGCCACAACACGATAAATGTCCTGCATGGCGGCAGACCGGCCAACGATTGGCAAAGTTTCAATATCATCTGGCCGTGAACGAACCGCTTCATGTGAAGTGGCTTTGCGGGCATCTATCAACGCTTGCCCAACAGTCGCTACCATCTTGTTGAGGTCAAACGGTTTTGGCAGATAGTCATATGCACCACGCTCACTCGCCGTGATCGCTGTCATGATGGTATTGCGAGCGCTCATGACGATAACCGGCAGGCGGGGTCGCTTTGCCTTGATCCGTGGCAGAACATCAAACCCGCTCTCATCCGGCAGCACCACGTCTGTCAGCACAACATCGCCCAGGCCTTCATTGACCCAACGCCACAAGGATGCTGCGTTGCTTGCTGCGCGCACATCATAGCCGGCACGCGTCAACGCTTGCGTCACGACTGTACGAATGGCTGCATCATCATCAGCAACAAGTATTGTGCCTGTGCTCATTTGGTAAAACTCTCTTCACTGTTGGAAACGGGCAGAAGTACGCGAAAAACCGTACCATTATCACTGGATGAGGCATCAACGATGCCGCCATGATCACGGACCAGCTTGGCCACGAGGGCAAGGCCAAGACCTCTGCCGCTGTCTTTGGAGGTTACAAAAGGGTCAAACAGGTTGTCAGCAATTTCACTGGCTATGCCTGGGCCATTATCATGAACGGCTATTTCCAGTGGCAAGGACACAGACCTCTGGCTGCCTGGTATTTGCATGCGAATGCCCGGACGATAGGAGGTCGTCAGTTTTATTTGTCCAGAAATATCATTTTTATCAATAGCTTCCGCAGCATTTTTAACAAGATTCAAAAACACCTGGACAAGCTGATCACGATTACCGTTCACAAATGGAAGTGAAGGATCGTACTGCAAGCTAAATTCAACTTGCGAGGCAAAGCCAGTAGAAGCAATCTTGCGAACGTGATCAAGAACAGTGTGTACGTTCAAGGTTTCAGTGGTTGGCGCCCGTTCATCGGAAAAGACTTCCATTTGGTCAACCAGTTCACGGATGCGGTCGGTCTCTGAGCAGATCAGCTCAGTCAGTTCACGATCTTCAGAATTAGCATTGGTTTCAAGCAGTTGCGCAGCACCTCGAATGCCTGACAGAGGGTTCTTGATCTCATGCGCCAACATGGATGCCATGCCTGAGACGGTTCGCGCGGACTGCAAATTATTCAATTGCCGATCAAAGGCTTGCGCCACTGAGCGTTGCTGGATCACGAGGATAATGGCGCCAGGCTTCTCAGGTATGACGCCTGCCAGAATATCCACTTTACGCTCGCCGCCAGTGCGGGGTGTGCCCATATTGATGGCGTATTCGGCAAGGGTTGTACCGGTTGCCCGCAACCGTTCAGCAGCAACCAGAAGAGGGCTGGAAAATGGCACTAAATCTTGTATTTTCAATCGCTTGAGCATTTGCTGACTAAGCGAAAAAAAGTCCTCTGCCGCTGCATTGGCAGACACTATTGTGTCATCGGCCGATATTGCCAGAACAGGACTTGGCATGGCCTGTAGCAGCAGGTCCGAATTGAAAACACTGTCGCCGTTGTCGCTCATGCGGCCTCTTGCTCAGCGCGCGCGGTGCACACTGTATCGGCAAGGCGAGCCAGACCATTTCTGACATCCTCAGGCTCAGTCAGCCGCAACAATGATCGTCGCCAGTCTTGCGCTTCCTCAGCACTCAACAATGACTTGTCATGCCAGCGTTCAATAGCCCACCCGATATGTTTTCGGGCAATTCTTACCCCATGTTGTGGTCCATAATGTGCAATAATTAGCCCAAAATGCTCCCTTATT
>JBAUGO010000515.1:0-9505 GCA_049679775.1 Anderseniella sp. | reverse complement strand
ACCCGCTTCGGAGAATGAGCGCATTCCGGACGTGAATGAGATCATTGAGGCGCAACTCTTTGCTGCACGCCTGATCCAACATCAAACCAGGCATATGCCAATGCTGGATGATACCCCTGCCCGCGCGCTTGCCAAGCGCATAATCGGTGGCGGCAATGCCTTTTACACCAAGGCGATCAACCGCCTCGAGCAAGCCGACATTGACACAAACAACCCGTTTGAAATGTTGCTTGCCATCCGGCGGTTGGGCGGCAGGCGTATGGAGCAAATGTTTACGACAAAAGGTGATCCGGTCACGTCGGATATTGCAGAAGAAGTTGCTGAAATGGCACTTGGTCATCTTGCGCGCGTGCCTGAGACAGAACGCACAATGCTGGCCCGCCTTGCCCCGCGAATTGTGACAGCCACAACAGATGTGCATGAACACGGCAAGCTTGTGCTGGATGAAGTGTTGGGACAAGCAGGTGCTGTGCTGATTGATGGGGGCACGTCTGCTGAACCACAGGCATTGGCAAAACTTGCTCTAGAAGAGCGCGCAGACGCAATTGCGCTTTCAACCTATAACGGCATTGCACTCAATTATTACAATGAGTTGCGGAAATCTCTTGGCAATCAGATTCCGATTTTGATTGGAGGCAGGCTTAATCAGATACCGGATGTCTCCAACACTTCTATTCCGGTTGATGTTGGCGATCAACTGGCTGCAGCAGGTGCGTTGGTGTGCCGTGAGATAGAAGACGCCGTGCCTGCAATTCTCGGTTCATTAAAGGAACAAACATGAAAACCATTGGCATCATTGGTACTGGCCACCTTATCAGGCACACACTACCTGCAATGGTGAAAACAGGTTACCGTTTCATCGTATCAGAGCGTGGCCGGGAGACCTCAACCTGGCTGGCCGGTCATTACGGAGTGGAAGTATCCTCCAGCAACCAGGCGATTGTTAATGAAGCCGATATTGTCATCATTGCGGTGCGGCCATTTCATGCTGTCGAGGTCTGCAAGGCCTTGCAGTTCCGACCTCGGCAAACAGTTTTGAGTTTTTGCGCCAGCCTTGGCGCAGAGGTACTGGCACCCCACACCAGCCCTGCGCATCTGGTATCGGCGATGCCTGTTGTGGCGGCGGAGTTTGGTGAAAGCCCAACCTTGATGATGCCGGAAGATGCTGCCTGCCGGACACTACTGGAAACCTGCGGGCCAGTACTTACACTGCATCGGCAAGAAGACTTCGCACCGGCTGCAACGATCGCATGTTATTATGGCTGGGTTCAGGAATTGATCGGGGAAATGGCAGATTGGGTTTCTGCGCATGGTGTTGACCCTGAAACTGCCCGGCTATTGACCGCACAGATGACGCGGGCCTCCGCCACCAGTGTCCTGCAACGCCCGCATGATAGCGTTCGGGAGCTGGTAGACGAGCTTGCCACTGAACGATCAAACACACTAAAAGGACTTGAAGTCTTGCGCGCAGCAGACGCATTTACGCCGTGGAAAATGGCGGTGGATGCGGTACGAAAAAACAGATAAACGGCTCAAGTCCGACTGGGTTTCCACAAGGTATTCAGGCGGATACCGCCTACCTCCAGCAAAACCGGCATGTCAGTTTTGGGGTCAAGCCACGCCATGGCCTCCAATTGTCCCTTGTCGAACAGCTTTCCAGCGGCTGCAGGTCCATGAAACGGCACTCTCCATTGCCCTGAGCTTGCCTCAACTATAGCTATGTCCGGACTACCTTCGCCACCACCGTCCTTGAGTTCGACAAGCACGTGCTCTGGCTTTGTGCGTTCAGTTACACGCTCACGATGCCACTTGAACCAGATTGCCATGCACCCGGCAATCGCCAATACCACCCCCATCGCAGAGAACACGATCTTGAATGGCCACGGCATCGGCGGATCGATAATCCCGGGCACATACACTACCCATTGGAACATGATTCCGATGGCGATCGCCGCAATGCCACGCAGGGAAATGTTGCTTCTGAACCAGTGATACATGGCTGCATGGTCGTTACAATTTATTGCCGTTGTGTTAATGCCAGTTAAGCCCGTTTAATTTGCCGCAAGGGACTTAAATTGACATTTGAGCTGCGAATCTCCATATAACGGGCTTGTTCGTTGGCGCCAAGCGTGAGGTGCCGTCAAATGAGGACAAAGGCATCCGGCCTTGTTCCGGCACATCAACCAGCTTTTCTGGCAGAACTGCAGTGAATGCAACAGGCCATTAAGCGCTTATAGAACGGGTAATATCCCTTAATGTCATTCGATACACTTGGCCTTAGCAGTAAGGTCCTCTCCGCCGTCAAGGACGCCGGGTTCACTGAGCCTACCAAAATTCAGGCTGAAGCCATTCCACCAGCACTGGAACGCAAGGACGTTCTGGGCCTTGCCCAGACAGGCTCCGGCAAAACAGCCGCCTTTACCTTGCCCATGTTGCATATCCTTGAAAAAGGCCGCGCCCGTGCACGCATGCCGCGTACATTGATACTTGAACCAACACGCGAGCTTGCAGCGCAAGTACACGAAGCGTTTGAGATGCTTGGCAAGAACCACAAGCTGAATATTGCGCTGCTCATGGGCGGTGTCTCCTTTGAGGAGCAGAACCGCAAGATTGATCGCGGCGCGGACGTCATCATCGCCACTCCAGGCCGTCTGCTTGACCATGTTGAGCGCGGCAAGCTGATGCTCAACCAGATCGAGATTTTTGTCATTGATGAAGCTGACAGAATGCTGGACATGGGCTTCATCCCGGACATTGAACGCGTGGCCAAACTGTTGCCTATCACGCGCCAGACATTGTTTTTCTCGGCAACGATGCCGCCAGAAATCCAGCGCCTCACAAACCAGTTCCTGCACAACCCGGTCGAAATCAAGTCGCAGGCATTGTCATCCACGGCAGAAACAATCACCCAGCGCGCTGCCTATGCCCCTTCCGATGACACGGAAAAGCGTGACATGCTGCGCACATTGATGCGTGAGCACTCGAGCGACATCAAGAACGGGATCATCTTTGCCAATCGCAAAACCACAGTCGCCCTGCTTGAAAAATCATTGCAAAAGCACGGGTTTTCCTGTGGTGCGCTGCATGGCGACATGGATCAGCGCTCACGGTTGAAAACACTTGATGCATTCCGCAATAATGAAATCACCTATCTGATCGCATCTGATGTGGCCGCACGCGGTCTTGATATTCCTGATGTCAGCCACGTCTACAACTATGATGTTCCCACGCACTCTGAAGACTATGTTCACCGCATTGGCCGCACCGGGCGCGCAGGCCGCAAAGGTTCTGCCTTTACCCTGGTCAAGTGGGAAGAGTTTCGTGTCTTCAAGGACATCGAAGACCTGATCAAGAAAAAGATCGAGTGGGTGGGTGAAGAGCCAACCGAAGAAGAAATTGCCGAATCCCTGAAATCAAAAGGCAAGCGTCGACGCGGCGCCAAGGTTGGCCCAGGCACCAAATCAGCAGCACCTGCAAAGAAATCTCGGCCTGCTAAATCAAGCGAGCCAGCACCTGACCAACCTGATGCACCCGAAGAGCCCAAGGCCCAGGAGAGCCTCAGTGAAAAGCCAAAGCGTGATGACAATCATCGTCGTGAACGGCAAGAGCGTGGTGGCAGAAATGGTCGTGGACGTGGTGGGCGCGATCATGACGATGATGGGTCTCCATCCAGCTTTACGGAAGAGACAATGCCGGCTTTTCTGGCCCGCCCTGCTCTTTAGGATTTGCTGGCGTTCATCTTTGTGATGATTTTGTCGCCGATCTTGTTGTTGCTGGAAAACAATGCCAGTAAATCTCCCCGCCATCCAACGTGCTGGCGGGTGAGAATGGCAACAGACACAACCCAGGCAACCTCTCCTGCGATTGCGGCCCAGCCGATCCCTTCTATGCCGTACCGGGGTACAAGTATCGATGCTGTGGCGGCGATAATAACGAAACTTGCAATGCATAACCGGCCAAGCAGCAATTGTTTGCCACCAAGCGACAGCACATGCACATTCAACCCACCAAGAGCGCGAAGGCCCTGCGCCAGCATCAACAGCAATAAAACCGTATAGGCCGGGACATAGTCTGCGCCAAAAATGCCCAGCACATGCTTGCCAACCACAGCAAATCCAACAAGTGCGGCACAGATAACACCCAGGCACGCATAATTGGTCCGCAGCATCATGGTTCGAGCACCATCACTGTCCCTGGCTTGAAGGGCTCCGGTCAAATCCCGCAACACAAACTGCTGAGATGCCTGGGTAAAAAACCCGACCAAAGCAGCAAGCCGGATGGCAAGACCAACCTGCGCCACTTCATGCTTCGGCAATAGCAGTGTTGAAACCAGTGTCAGGAAATCCGCCATGGCAAGCATGGAAAGCGCAACAAAGATCATCGGCCAGGCACGAAGGCTCCAGGCACGGGCAAGCTTTGGCGATACCTTTTCCTGCATGAACAGTTTCGCCCCGTTCTCAGCCAGGGACCTGGAAACAAACCACGCCGTCAGACAGGAGAAAGCGAAGAAAAGTGCTGCAACGACATCAAGCGACAGAGAACCATATGCAACGATCCAGATCAGGCAAGCGATGAGCATCAGTAAACTCTTGCCAACAAAATCAGGTATAATAGCCGTCATATAGCGTCGCACGGCATTGGCGGCAGAGCCGTTCAACCTCAACAAGGCTGAAGCAGGGGCAATGGCCAGTCCTGCAATAACGGCAAGGCGGGTTTCATAGGGAACGGATACAAAAATCAGAAAAAGTGCGCCTGCAATCCATAGCAAAACAGTCCATTTCACCATGTCGCGCACAGCCCGAAACAGGAATTTCCGAGCCATGTCGGGACGTTCGAGAGACTGGTAGCGGGCAAGCATTGTCAGGCCGAGTGTGGGAAATCCCGCACTGATCAGAAGGCCTGCGAAGGAGCCCAGTGACACAACAAGAAACCAGCCACCCATTTCAGTCGGTGTGAGCCAGCGGGCGAGCAACACTTGCAACAGCATGCCGATGACGGCGCCCGCAAGGCGCACCCCAACAGCGGATGCCAGCAATGATGCCACATGCGCAAAGCCCAACTGTTTTCCCCCACGAATGTATCATTGGTGATAGCAAACGAGAGATTATAGGCCATAAGCCCTTATCAAAACCTGAAGGCTGGATCAGTCCCGCTGCAGGACACTGGCATCAACGGCAGTGAGCTCGACAGATTCACCGCAGCCGCAAGCACTGCTCTGATTTGGATTGTTGAAAACAAAGCCGGAGCGCAGTTTGGTGACTTCATAGTCCATCTGCGTACCGAACAGAAACAGCACTGCCTTGGCTTCGATCAAAACCCGTGCGCCCTTGTCTTCGATCACTTCATCAAATTTTTCCGGAGCGTCGACATAGTCCATGGTGTATTCCATGCCCGCGCAACCACCGTTCTTTACACCAAGGCGCAAGCCACCAGTATCCTTGCCTGACTTGAGCATCAGGTGTTTTATACGATCGGCAGCCGCTTCGGTCAGGGTCAGCACCTGTGGTCGTGCGCGCGGTGTCGTGGTTTCAAAGTCAAGCTGGCTCATGGCACATCACCACATGTTCAGCGCAACTCGCGCTTCATCAGACATACGTGAGGGATCCCATGGAGGTTCGAACACCAGTTGTACATCAACATCCATGACACCTTCAACCGTGCGCACCGCATCTGCCACCCAGCCAGGCATCTCCCCGGCTACAGGACATCCAGGCGCCGTCAAGGTCATGTCTATCTTGACTGAACGGTCATCTTCCACGTCGATCTTGTAGATCAAGCCAAGTTCAAAAATATCGACGGGAATTTCCGGATCGTAGACGGTTTTCAACGCAGCTATCATGTCATCGGTCATCCGGTTCAACTCATCCTTTGGGATGGTTGAGGTGACTTCAGGGCTCTGATGACCTGTTTCCACGGCTTGCGGGACAGGAGCAGGCGCGCAGGATGTTGCGTTATCACTCATTGTTCGATCCTATCACATAAACATCTTTTGTGCAGATGTAAGTGCATCTGCGAGCCGATCAATATCTGCTTCGTTATTATACATGCCGAACGATGCCCGACAGGTTGCAGTTACGCCAAACTTTTGCAAGAGGGGCATTGCGCAATGTGTACCTGCACGCACTGCAACGCCATAGCGATCAATGACCGTGGAGATGTCATGTGCGTGAGCACCTTCCATGGCAAACGAGATAATCGCGCCCTTGGTTGGCGATGTTCCAAAAATCTTCAGCGAATTGATGTGCGACAGGCGCTCGTTTGCATATGCCAGCAAGGAGGCTTCATGTGCAGCGATTGCTTCGCGGCCAACGCTGTCCATGTAGTCAAGCGCTGCTCCTAAACCGATTGCCTGTACGATTGCAGGTGTACCCGCCTCAAAGCGGTGTGGTGGGTCGTTATAGGTGACACCATCTTCTGTGACCTCGATGATCATTTCACCACCACCTTGATATGGTGGCATCTTTTCGAGGTGTTCCTTCTTGCCATACAGCACACCAATACCGGAAGGCCCGTATGTCTTGTGGCCTGTGAAAACATAGAAGTCTGCATCCAGCTGCTGCACATCTATGGGCATGTGCACGGCAGATTGCGAACCATCCACCAGCACCGGGATACCGCGCTCATGGGCAATGGCAATGATTTCCTTCACGGGCACAACCGTGCCGAAAGCATTGGACATGTGGGTGATGGCGACCATCTTCGTGCGCGGCGTCAATGTCTTGATGAAATCATCGACATGTAAAGTGCCCTCACTGTCCACCTGCACCCAATTGATGTTTGCACCACGACGCTCGCGATGGAAATGCCACGGCACAATATTGGAATGGTGCTCAAGTATAGAAATGCAGATATCATCGCCTTCATCGATCACCATCGAACCAAAGCTCTGGGCAACCAGGTTGATCGCATCGGTTGCATTGCGGGTGAAGATGATCTGGTCGGTGGATGGCGCGTTGAGGAAGCGGCGAACGCTTTCGCGTGCATCTTCAAAGGCTTGTGTCGCGGTATTGGACAGATAATGCAAGCCTCTGTGCACGTTGGCATATTCTTCCGAATAGGCTTTCTGAATGCGGTCCAGCACCACTTGAGGCTTTTGAGCGGACGCACCATTGTCGAGATAGGTCAACGGCTTGTCGCCATAGACCGGCTTCGACAGGATGGGGAAATCCGCCCTGATCTTTTCAACATCGTAGGCGTTTGCCGGCACGATCTTGTTAGCTACTTCATTCATAAGAAATGAACTCCATCAGCGATCCATCGGGATCGCTTACTTCACACACCCATACGCCGCCCGAGCCAACCTTCTGCAAGACCGGTCAGCACGTCTCGAATCGCATCGTTTTCAACAGTGTCAAAAGCTTCACCAGCAAACGCCCCAATCAGCATGGATTTTGCCTGTGTTTCAGGGATGCCGCGGGCTTGCAGATAAAACAGATGATTTTCATCCAGATCACCTGATGTCGCACCGTGGCCGCAGACAACATCGTCCGCATAGATTTCAAGCTCGGGTTTTGCATCAAATTCAGCATCGTCAGACAGCAGCAATGCGTTGGAGGACTGGTTTCCATCAGTCTTTTGCGCATCGCGACGCACAATGGCCTTGCCCTGAAAAATACCGCGAGAGTGACCATCCATGACGCACTTGAAAAGCTCCCGCGACAAGCAATTCGGAACAGCGTGATCAATCACCAGTCGTGTGTCACAGTGCTGCTTGCCAGTCAAAAGGTAGGCTCCGGAGACATGGCTTTCAGAATGCTCGCCCTCAAAGGTGATGAACCCTTGTTGACGGGTGGCGCGACCACCCAGCGTCAAGGTGAAATCCTTCAGATGGGCGCTACTGGCAAGATGTATGTCGGTGTTGGAAAGATGAATCCCATCAAGACCTTCTTCTTGTATCTTCACCCTGTCCAGGCGTGCATTGTCACCTATGTGAAGCTGGGTGACGGCGTTGTGGACATACTCGCCCTTGCCGCCAATATGGGTTTCGATCACGGTGGCTGTTGCGCCATCTTCCAGCACGATCACATTGCGGGTCGTGTAGGTTGCAGCAGATGCGGCTGTGGTTACAAACAGCAACTCAATAGGCGCATCAACATTACTGCCTTTTGCAAACCTCAACGCTGCGCCGTCACTCATGTAGGCCAGGTTCAGTGCATCAATCGGATCGGTTGAACCAGCAACTACAGCATCAGACACCCAAGCAGGCAATTCTCCTGATCCAAGCGAGGCAAACTCGATATCGCCAGATACGGGAACCCTGGAACGCGCCTTGTCATAAGCACCATCCACAATCACTATTCTTGCGCGGGCAATATCTGCAAACGGGCTTTCAGCAACCAGCGCATCGACATCGCTATCTGATGCCTTGGTGCCGGTAGCAGGCGGCAATACGGATGAAATCATCTGACGAAGGTCAGTCCATTTCCAATCTTCCATGCGCCGATGCGGCAAGCCCGTTTCTGCAAAATGTGCAAAAGCAGATCTGCGTTTGTCGGCGAGTACACCCTTGGCTTCAAAACCTTCCAGATAAGCGGTTTCCGCGGGCGTTTTCATCAATGTAACTGTCATGGTCTGCTTCCCTTACGCCGCATATGCAGCGTAGCCGTCTTTTTCCAGTTCCAACGCCAGTTCCTTGCTGCCAGACTTGACGATCTTGCCCTCAGACATAACGTGCACGGTATCCGGCACGATATAGTCCAGCAAACGCTGATAATGCGTGATGACGAGCATGGAGCGATCTGGTGTCCGCAAGGCATTCACGCCTTCTGCGACCAGGCGCAGCGCGTCAATATCAAGGCCTGAATCTGTCTCATCCAGAATGCAAAGAGATGGTTCAAGAACGGACATTTGCAGGATCTCGGCGCGCTTCTTCTCACCGCCGGAAAAGCCCACATTTACCGGGCGTTTCAGCATATCGGTGGTGACGTTCAGTTTCTCGGCCTTTTCACGTACAAGGCGCATGAAGTCCGGGGTCGACAATTCTCCTTCACCGCGTGCCTTGCGCTGGGCATTCAGGGAAACCTTCAGGAACTGCATGGTGGCAACACCAGGTATTTCGATCGGGTACTGAAATGCCAGGAACACACCCGCAGCCGCGCGCTCATCCGGACCCATTTCCATCAGGTCCTTGCCCTTGAAGGTGATCGAACCGTCGGTAATTTCATAGCCGGGTCGGCCCGCCAGCACATATGACAAGGTTGATTTGCCAGAGCCATTTGGTCCCATGATGGCGGCAACCTCGCCTGCCTTGATAGTGAGGTCCAGACCCTTGATGATCTGCTTGTCTTCCTCTTCCAGTTTTACGTGGAGGTTCTTGATTTCCAGCAATTTCAATTTCCTTCTGCCAAGGCGTTCATCCAGTTCGGGATGACGCAATTCGTTCTCGATTTCATTTTCTGCACCACGTACAGGGTCGGCAAAATCACCATTGTCTGGAGCATTGCCAGGTTCATTACTTTGCCTTCCTGAACAGGAGTAACAGTTCTCCCGCAATCCAGCCCACAAA
>JBAUGO010000514.1:0-5384 GCA_049679775.1 Anderseniella sp. | reverse complement strand
GTACTGCAGCAGTAGGGGTCCTGTTGCTGTTGCAGGTTGTGAATTTTCCAGTTCATTATCTGGGTCCAACCGAAGCTATTCAACTCGTCAATTTTCATCTTGCATTCAACCTTATGCTGGTTCTGCTGGCCTTGCCCTTTGTGCTCCCGATGGAGCGACTTGCTACCGTTATTTTGCCCGATCCAGTTGTTGACGCAAGTGCCGAGGCGATTGCGCCGGTTGCAAGCATGCTTGACCGCACCTCGGTTGGAAACCCGACTGTAGCTCTGGCCAGTGCAAAACGGGAACTATTGCGCATGGGCGAAATCGTGGCTGCCATGTATCATCCAGTGATGGAATTGATGGATGGAGGTAATCTGGACAAGATCGCCCGAGTGCGTCAATTAAATGCTGAGGTAAATCGCAGACACAGAGATATCAAGCTGTTTATCGCTGAAGTGAACCGGGGGCAGTTGACCGAACAAGAGTCCAAACTGGGCGGCGACCTGACCAATTTTTCCCTCAATCTCGAATATATAGGCGATATCATTACCAAGAGCCTCCTGTCGCTCGCAGAAGATCGGGCACAGAAAAAGCTGCGGTTTTCCGCAGAAGGTTGGGCAGAAATGTGCCAGCTGCACACCAGAGTGGGTGCGAACATACAGCTAGCGCTGAACGTTCTGGTGTCTGGTGATGTGGAAAGCGCTCGGCAATTGGTCAAAGAAAAAGAAGAAATGCGCAAGCTGGAGCGCGACAGCCATGACCGCCATCTTGAGCGGTTGCGCAATGCCCATCTCGATAGTATTGAGACATCTGATATTCACCTGGAAACAGTTAGATCGTTCAAGGAAATCAACTCGTTGCTGGTCACTGTTGCCTATCCGATCTTGACAGAAAGTGGTCATTTGCTGGAAAGCCGTTTAGCGAAAACAGCCTGATATACATCACTAATAACGATGATCTGATACATAATAACGATTTTACATATATATAAACTCATGGAAAAAGTCTCTTCAAAGCACCCTTTTCAAGAACGAGGCCGCGCATATGTCTCCCCTCCAAAACGATGCATTTCCAAATCCGGAAAAGGGCGAACCGTTCCTGCTAACGCCGGGACCGTTGACCACTGCACTGTCTGTAAAAGAAGCCATGTTGCGCGATTGGGGGTCTTGGGATGGCGACTTTCGGGCTATGACCAAGTCGGTTTGCGACCAACTGCTTGAGCTGGCAGGTGATACGGATGGTGCCTATGTTTGCGTACCGATTCAAGGTTCAGGCAGCTATTGCGTTGAGGCGATGCTGGGGACACTTGTACCCCGAGATGGAAAGGTTTTGGTGCTTGCCAATGGCGCTTACGGGCTGCGCGCTGCGGAAACCATGCGTTACCTGGGTCGAGACTATACGCTGATTGACAAGGGTGATTACATGCCACCGCGTGGAGCCGAAGTGGCCGAGGTTCTGGCCGCTGACGCATCAATTACGCATGTGTTTGTATGTCACTGCGAGACATCTTCAGGCATATTGAACCCTGTGGCCGAGATTTCCGAAGCGACCTATGCCGCTGGTCGCAAACTGCTGATCGATTCCATGTCGGCCTTTGGCGCGATTGAGCTTGATATGAAGCGCACCAGCTATGAGGCGATGGTCAGTTCGGCCAACAAATGTATTGAAGGAGTTCCAGGTTTTGGTTTTGCAATTGCTCGCAAGACTGAACTTGAAAGCTGCAAGGGCAATTCTCATTCACTGGCGCTGGACCTGCACGCACAATGGGAAAATATGGTGAAATCAGGCCAGTGGCGCTATACGCCGCCTACCCATGTTGTTGCTGCCTTCCTTGAAGCGTTGCGCTTACATGCGATTGAGGGCGGCATGGAAGGACGCGGGGCCCGTTATGTCAAAAACCGCGACGTGATGGTTGCGGGGATGCGGGCCCTAGGCTTTGAAACCTTGCTAAAAGATCGCTGGTTGTCGCCAATCATTGTCACATTCTTTTGCCCCGCCGACCCAAAATTCGTATTCACAGAATTTTATCAGCGCATGAAAGACAAGGGGTTCATAATCTATCCCGGCAAGTTGACCGTAGTGGATAGCTTTCGTGTCGGCTGCATTGGACGGGTTGATGACGCGATCATGACCCGCGTTGTCAAAGCCGCTGCCGAGGCGCTGACTGAGATGGGGGTTGCCTCTGCTGCCCCACCCGCCGAAGCACTTGCTGAACGTGCAAAACTTGCTGCCTGACCGGCCACAAAGATTAACCAAAGGACAGATCATGACCTCAAACAAAACTGTTGTCGCCAATGAGCGCAGCTATCCCTGGCCCAAAGTAACTGCGATTGCGATTTGCCTTGATGGATGTGAACCGGAATACCTGACCCAGGCCATCGCCAAAGGCTTGATGCCCACACTGAAGAAAATGCGCCAGACAGGCACCGACCGGTTGGCACATTCGGTGATCCCGTCCTTTACCAACCCCAACAATCTGTCCATCGCCACGGGCCGCCCACCCGCAGTACATGGCATTTGTGGCAACTACCTGTACGAGCCTGAAACCGGCGAAGAGGTGATGATGAATGATGTACGGTTTTTGCGCGCACCAACCCTCTTCAAGCAGTTCTATGACGCAGGCGCACGCGTGGCTATTGTGACCGCCAAGGACAAGTTACGTGCATTGCTGGGCGCTGGTTTGCAGTTCGACGATGATCGCGCAAAATGTTTCTCGGCTGAAAAATCTGATAGCTCAACACTGCCCGAGCATGGACAGGAAGCGGCTTCAAAATGGCTCGGAATGGCGCAGCCAGAAGTTTATTCGGCAGAATTATCTGAATTTGTATTTGCCGCCGGGGTCAAGCTGCTGGCCGAATGGAAGCCGGACGTGATGTATTTGACGACCACCGATTACGTTCAGCATAAATACGCACCACATCAGCCGGAAGCACAGGCGTTTTATGAAATGTTTGATCGCTACCTTGCACAGCTGGATGCGATGGGAGCAGCAATTGTGGTAACAGCCGACCATGGCATGAAACCCAAGCATGATGCCAATGGCGACCCGAATGTAATTTATGTGCAAGACCTTCTTGATGAATGGTTGGGAGAGGCAGCTGCACGAGTGATCTTGCCGATCACCGACCCATATGTTGTACATCATGGCGCTTTGGGTAGTTTTGGCACAGCTTATCTGCCTAAGGGAGCCAATCAGGTTGATATCATTGCACGCCTTGCTGCACGGCCGGAAATACTCGAAGTAATGGACCGGGCTGAAGCGGTGAAACGCTTTGAGCTTCCTGTTGACCGGATCGGGGATATCGTAATGATCTCTACCGAAAACATGACCATCGGCACTTCGGCGCATCGACATGATCTGGCGGCGCTGAATGAACCGTTGCGCAGCCACGGCGGTTTGACGGAGCAAGAAGTGCCCTTCATCGTTAATCGTGTCATCGACCTGCCAAGCCAACCGGTTCTGCGCAACTTTGATGCCTTCTTTTATGCAACCACTGCCGCAGCACTTTGAACAGGAAAACTGCACATGAATAACAAGACAGAGATCAGACATGAAGGCATGCGCATTGGTGGGGAAATTGTCTTTACAGATGAGGTGATCGACGTACGCTATCCCTATACGGATGAGGTCATCGGCACTGTACCTGCAGGCAAAGCCGAACATGCCAAACGCGCCTTTGAGATTGCCGCGAATTACAAACCCAAACTCAGCCGTTATGAGCGCAGCCAGATCTTGCGTCGTGCCGGGGAATTGATTGGCGAGCGCCGCGAATATCTGGCGAAATGGTTGGTGCTGGAATTGGGCATCTGCCACCAACACGCGATTTATGAGACAAAACGCGCACAGGATGTCTACCAGTTCGCCTCACAGCAGGCGTTGAACGATGATAGTGAAATTTTTTCCTGCGACCTGACCCACAATGGCAAGGAACGCAAGATTTTCACCAAGCGCGAACCGGTGCGGGCTATCTCGGCGATCACGCCATTCAACCATCCGCTGAACATGGTCAGTCATAAAATTGCACCGTCGATTGCCACGAACAACTGTATGGTATGCAAACCGACGGAACTGACACCGCTGACCGCCATAACTCTGGCCGATATTCTCTATGAGGCAGGCTTGCCGCATGAGATGTTCCAGATCGTCACCGGTTTGCCGAAAGACATCGGCGACGAGATGATTGTAAATGAACACATCGACATTATCACTTTTACCGGTGGTGTTCCCGTCGGCAAGCTGATTGCCGGTAAGGCTGGATATAAACGCCAGGCGCTGGAACTGGGCGGCAATGACCCCTTGATCATCTGCAATGATTTGTCCGATGCCGATCTGGACAAGGCTGCAACTATCGCCGTTGCCGGGGCTACCGGCAATTCAGGGCAGCGTTGCACCGCAATCAAACGTATTCTGGTGCAGGAAAGCGTGGCAGATCGATTTGTGCCCATGGTGCTTGCCAAGGCAAAGATTATCAAGTTTGGTGACCCACAAGATCCAGCAACTGAACTGGGCTGCGTGATCCATGCCCAAGCGGCGGAACTTTTTGAAAAGCGCGTATTCATGGCCGAAAAGCAAGGGGCTGAGATACTCTACCACCCCGGTCGTCAAGGAGCGTTACTGCCACCTATAGTGGTTGACAAGGTGCCACATGATTCTGAACTGGTGATGGAAGAAACCTTTGGACCGATTATCCCCATCGTGCGCGTGCCTGATAATGATGTCGAGGTGATGCGCATCTCCAATTCAACGCCGTTTGGCTTGTCTTCCGGGGTCTGCACCAATGATTTGCACCGTGCGATTTCCTATATTAACGGACTTGATGTCGGCACGTGCAACATTTGGGAGCAGCCAGGATACCGGATCGAAATGTCACCCTTTGGCGGCATAAAGGATAGCGGTAATGGGGTGAAGGAAGGCGTCATTGAAGCGATGAAGTTTTTCACCAATGTCAAAACCTATTCACTGCCCTGGCCAAACTAGCGCTAAGCCCTAACTGTGCGTAGGCGAAATCGTCCGCCAAATGGCGTTTCGCAAAATCATATCTTGGGTAAGGGCGACTAAGGCGGTCCTGCGTATTCGTGATTATTGTATAACACAAAAGGCTTGGCGGATGAAGATCACCCACACCGAGGGCGAAGCGAATACCAGCAAGGCTCGTGCGCAATGGGCAGCGCGAGAAACCGATGCCGCGACCCGCAACTTGCTCAAACGCGATGCCAATGCATTCTTGCATCAATCGCTGTCCAGCCCTTGCGTATCGACCATCACAAAGGCAGAAGGTATCTGGATCGAAGACACAGCTGGTCGCCGGTACATGGATTTTCACGGCAATTCGGTGCATCATATCGGCTATGGCCACCCACGCCTGATCGCCGCGATCAAGGACCAGCTGGATACCCTGTCC
>JBAUGO010000513.1:0-13662 GCA_049679775.1 Anderseniella sp. | reverse complement strand
AATCAAACGACCCCATCAAGATCGCATTGTTCGACTGGACCAGCGTTAATCTGAATGCAAAAATCCTGGGCACAGTTCTCGAAAAGCTTGGTTACACAGTCGAGTATCCAACAGGTGATTACCTGTCCAGCCTGTCGACCGGCCTCACCAACGGTGACCTGACACTGGGTATGGAATATTGGGACACAACGGCAGGCGAAGCCATGAAAGCGTCCGACGCGACTGGGCAAACGGAGCGCTTGGGCGAATTGGGTCCAAAGGCAAAAGAAGAATGGTGGTATCCTGAATACATGAAGGAAAAATGCCCGGGATTGCCAAATTGGGAAGCTTTGAAAGACCCCAAATGTGCCGAGGCTTTCTCAACTCCAGAAACCGCACCAAACGGTCGTTACCTGGGTGGTCCGGTTACATGGGAAGGTTTCGATGATGAACGCGTTGTTGCGCTGAACCTGCCGTTCACTGTGGTACATGCCGGCACTGATGGCGCCATGTTTGCCGAACTTGAATCAGCTTACCAGCGCAAGGCTCCAATCATGTTGTGGATTTATTCGCCGCATTGGGCACCTGCCAAGTACAAGGGCGAATGGGTAGAGTTTCCCGAATACACAGCCGAATGTTATGCAGATCCGAAATGGGGAACAAACCCTGACAAGGCTCATGACTGCGGCAAGCCGTTTGGCGAAATCTGGAAATATGCTTGGGCAGGCATGAAGGACAAATGGCCTGTCGCCTATAAGGTTGCAAAGAGCTATCAGGTTTCATCTGATGAGTTGAACGCAATGAGCGGTGAAGTCGACCTGGATGGTAAATCCATTGAAGATGTTGCAGCAGCCTGGGTTGCCGCTAACGAAGCCAAATGGAAGAAATGGGCTGAATAAGCCTTCAAACGCCGATGCACCCGGTCCCGTTGACGGACCGGGTTTTTCTTTACTGAGCCGATACAACAAGACTTCTAACACTATGGCAACGCGTTCTCCAGACCAACAGGAGATGTCTGCATGCAATGGATAATCAATGAGTGAGATCAAACTCGCCTGTCGAAATGTCTGGAAAATTTTTGGACCAGGTGCTTCAGGATTCATAAACGCCCAAAACGGCGTCGCCTCTTCAGAAGAACTTGCAGCATCCAATCTTATTGGCGCCGTAAGAAACGCCAACCTGGATATTCGACAAGGTGAAATCTTTATCATCATGGGCTTGTCTGGCTCTGGCAAATCCACCCTGGTGCGCTGCATGTCTCGTCTGGTTGAACCAACCTACGGAAAGGTGGAGTTCGAAGGAAAGGACCTGATACAAATCTCAAACCAGGAGTTGATCGAACTGCGTCGCCATCGCATGGGCATGGTATTCCAGAACTTCGCCTTGCTGCCGCACTTGTCTGTGATCAACAATATTGCTTTCCCATTATCGGTCCAGGGCGTTGCCAAGGCAGCCCGAATGGAGCGCGCGCAGGAGATGGTCAACCTTGTTGGCCTGTCAGAACGTGAAAATTTCTACCCAAGAGAATTATCCGGCGGGCAACAACAGCGCGTGGGTATCGCTCGTAGCCTTGCTACAAACCCTGAAATCTGGTTCCTGGATGAACCCTTTTCAGCGCTTGATCCATTGATCCGACGTGAAATGCAGGATGAGCTCATGCGCCTGCAAAGCGTATTACGCAAAACCATCGTTTTCATAACGCACGACTTTGACGAAGCCATCCGTTTGGCCGATCGCATAGCCATCATGAAAAATGGTGAGATCATTCAGATCGGCACACCTGAAGAACTCGTCACCAACCCAGCCAGCGATTACGTTGCCGAGTTTACCCGCGATGTTCAAAGAGCAAAAGTTATCTCGGCCAAGAGTCTCATGCAGAAAACAGGCAAAACCAAACATGCTGGCGTGGTAAAACCCGAAACGAAAATTGCCGAATTCTCTGCCGAGATCGTAACATCCGGCAAACCGTTTTCAGTGGTGAACGAAAACGGCAAGCCAATGGGAGAGGTAACTCCAAAGGCAGTCATTGATTTGCTGGCCGGGGTAAACCGTGACAGGGTATTTCCATGAGTGTCGTAATTGATCGCCCTTACAAGATTTCAACCTTGCGTGATGCATGGCCCTTCATCTGGGTGGTTGCAATTGCGCTTGTACTGGCTCTGCACAAATGGCCTCATCACTTTCCCGATGCTGTAAAGTATCCAGACAATCTTGTGATCCCGTTTGCAGACTGGATCAGCGCGATCATGACATGGCTTAAAGTCAACATGACCTGGTTCACCCGCTCGATCACCGCAGTACTTGGCATTCCGCTGGACTTCATGCTCGATCTGCTTGCCAAGGGGTTCAAGATAGGTCACGGGCCCCAGGCATGGACCTTGCCAAGCCTGTCGTGGATCGGCGTCGTCATTACTGCTTTTCTGGCGGGGCGAGCTGCTGGTGGTTTGAAACTGGGACTGTTGACCGGGGCGTGCTTCCTCTATGTCGCCTTGTTCGGGCAATGGACAAGCTCCATGCTGACACTGGGACTGATCATCATTGCAGTGCCCTTTTGTATAGTGACAGGTTTGTTTGCTGGTATCTGGGCGTGGCGCAAGCCATGGGCTGAACGATTTATTGTGTCGCCCGCACTCGACTTGATGCAGACCATGCCAACATTCGCCTACCTGATCCCCATGCTCTTGTTGTTCGGCAACTCGCCTGTATCTGCAATGATAGCGACTGCGATCTTTGCGACACCACCCATGGTACGTGCCACGATGCTCGGGCTTTCGCGGGTACCGCCCGAGATTGGTGATTTCAGTGAAATGGCCGGGTGCACAGCTCGCCAGAAACTTTGGCGCGTGCTGATGCCATCTGCTCGTCCAGCACTGATGGTCGGTGTCAATCAGGTTATCATGTTGGCGCTCAACATGGTCATCATCTCATCAATGATTGGTGCAGGCGGACTGGGTTATGATGTGTTGCTCGCGCTCAGGGCGCTGAAAGTCGGCAACGCAATGGAAGCAGGTCTGGCAATCGTAGCCATCGCAATTGCACTCGATCGGTTAAGCCAGGCAATTGCGGCAAAGCATGCCCGTGGACGCGCTCACGAAGAGGTTGAAAACCAGAACCTGTTTCAACGATATCCAAACCTGTGTCTTGCCATTGGTGCTTTGGTACTCACCACACTTGCCTCGCTTGCAGTACCTGCATTTGCAAAGGTTCCCCCTGAGCTTACCATTTCCACTGCCAAGGCGTGGAAGGACGCTGTGACATGGGTCACCATCAACTGGTTTGACGCAATTGAAACATTCCGGGTCACCCTGATCCTGTATTTTCTCAACCCGGTCAGAGCATTTTGCGAAGGCTTTCCCTGGGCAGGTGCAGTTTTGCTGCTAGGTCTTGCAGGCTACCAGCTCGGCGGTTGGCGACTGGCAACAACTGTTGCGGCTCTGACAACATTCTGTGCTGTTACCGGTTTATGGGAAAAAACCATGGCCACTTTGTATCTATGTGGAATTTCAGCATTTGTCGCATGCCTGCTTGGTATTCCCCTTGGCGTGTTGGCATCTCGCAGCGATCGCTTTGAGCGCTTCCTGAACCCGATCATAGACACACTTCAAACACTTCCCTCATTCTGCTTTATCATACCTGTGGTCATGCTGTTTCGCATTGGTGATGTGACAGCCATGATTGCCACAGTCGCATTCGCCATTGTTCCGGCCATTCGTTACACCAACCATGGTATTCGCCAGGTATCACCTGCCCTGATTGAAGCTGCCAAGGTTTCCGGGTGCACAAACAGGCAAACATTTTTCCGGGTGGAGTTGCCTATCGCCTTGCCTGAAATCATGCTCGGCATCAATCAGACCATTCTTATGGCCCTGGCCATGATTATCATTTGCGCCATGATTGGCACGCGCGATCTGGGCCAGGAAGTGTTCATTGCACTATCCAAGGCAGATAGCGGCCGTGGCATTACCGCAGGCCTGGCCATTGCCTTCATCGGCATCATAGCCGACCGCCTGTTTAATGCCTGGTCCTCCCGAACCAGGGCAAAGCTGGGTTAACGCTATGGCTGGGCACGCTTCTCAAGAATTGAAAATACGCAAGCTACCCATTTGGAAACATGAACCAATCATTGCGCCCTTACACGGCGGTCTGAGCAATGAAAGCTTTGTCGTAACTGATGGGGCTGAAAAGTATGTGCTCAGGTTTGGTCAGGATTTTCCGTTTCATCATGTTTCAAGACAACGCGAATTGATGACGGCGCTTGCCGCCAGTGCGGCCGGGTTTGCGCCTGATGTGGTTTATGCAGAACCTGGCATCATGGTTTCGCGCTTCATAGACGGGAAAACCTTTACAGAAGCAGATGTACGTAACAACACAGATGAAATAACCAGACTGATCCGCAGGTTTCATGAAACCATGAGTACGCGCGTCTCCGGGTCGGGATTCATGTTCTGGGTATTCCACGTTATCCGCGACTACGCACGCACGCTGGAAGCAGGCCACAGCCGCCTGATCAAGGAGTTACCCAGATATCTGGAGCTGGCGGCTCATTTTGAAGCTGCCCAGGTTCCTATGCCAATTGTGTTTGGCCACCACGATTTGCTGCCAGCCAATTTCATTCACGATGGCTCCAGACTTTGGCTGATTGACTTTGAATACGCTGGTTTTGGAACTGCCATGTTCGACCTTGCCGGCATCACATCCAATGCGGGCTTTGATCAGCTCCAGACCAGTGAATTCATCACCGCTTATCTGGGACATAAGCCTGGGCCAGACTTCCTCCACAGCTACAGTGCCATGAGCTGCGCGTCCTTGTTGCGTGAAGCCATGTGGAGCATGGTATCCGAATTGCACTTGAACGCACCCGGAGTTGATTATGTCGCCTACACAACTGAAAATCTTGAACGATTTAAGCACGCTTTCGAAGCTTACCAAAACACTTATGGAAAGATCTGACACCACATGACACTTCCATCTCATGCACAGATTGTCGTTATTGGTGGAGGCATCATTGGATGCTCAACTGCCTATCATCTGGCGCGCGATCACAAGGCAGATGTTATTTTGCTTGAGCAAGGAAAACTGACCTCCGGTTCGACATGGCATGCTGCCGGTCTGGTAGGGCAACTACGATCATCCGCATCCATAACGCAGGTGTTGAAATACTCTGTTGACCTCTACAAGCGCCTCAATGAGGAAACCGGGCTTGAAACAGGATGGAAAATGACAGGCTGCCTTCGTCTTGCCTGTAATGAACACCGTTGGACCGAGTACAAACGTCTTGCCACGACCGCAGGCAGCTTCGGCATGGAAATGCACCTTATCTCGCCTGAAGAGGTCAAGAAAATGTGGCCGCTCATGATGACTGACGATCTTGTGGGAGCAAGCTGGTTGCCCACAGATGGGCAGGCAAGCCCGTCTGACATTACCCAGTCGCTAGCCAAGGGCGCGCGCATGCATGGCGCAACATTGGTCGAAGGTGTGCGTGTGATCGGCTTTGAAATGGACGGCAATCGCATCACAGCGGTCAAGACCAACCAGGGCACAATCAAATGTGAAAAAGTGGTCAATTGCGGTGGTCAATGGGCCAGACAGATAGGTGCGATGGCTGGAATTACCGTGCCACTACAACCGGTCAAGCATCAATATATCATCACCGAGAAAATCGATGGATTATCACCAGATGCACCAACATTACGCGATCCTGACCGCTTCACCTATTACAAGGAAGAAGTGGGCGGTCTGGTCATGGGAGGGTATGAACAAAATCCGATTTCCTGGACGACGGGAGATGTGCCTGATGATTTCCAGTTCCAGTTATTTGAAGATGACTGGGAACATTTTGAACAGCACATGGAACAGGCGGTAGCAAGAGTTCCCGCCCTTGAAACAGCCGGCATCAAACAAATGATCAACGGGCCTGAAAGCTTCACACCCGATGGCAACTTCATTCTGGGAGTAGCACCTGAATGCAGCAATATGTTTGTGGGTGCAGGTTTCAATGCTTTTGGTATCGCATCTGGTGGTGGCGCAGGCTGGGTGCTGGCTGATTGGGTTATATCAGGTGAAGCACCCATGGACCTCTGGGTGGTGGACATCCGCCGCTTTTCAGACATGCACAAGGACAAGGATTGGGTACGAGACCGCACGCTGGAAGCCTACGGCAAGCACTATACAATCGGATTTCCCCACGAAGAATACCAGTCGGGTCGCCCACGCATTACCTCGCCATTGTATGAGCGGCTAAAGAAACATCGCGCAGTATTTGGATCCAAACTGGGTTGGGAAAGACCAAATTGGTTCGCACCTGATGACATGGAGATGCAGGATGTCTACTCCATGGGTCATCAGAACTGGTTCAGGCCAGTAGCAGAAGAACACAGGCAGGTGCGCGAAAGCGTAGGAATTTTTGATCAATCCTCATTTGCCAAATACGAATTGACCGGATCAGGTGCAAAGCAGGCAATGGACTGGATTTGTGCCAACAATGTCACCCGCAATCCGGGGCGCCTGACCTATACACAAATGCTCAATACGAAAGGTGGTATTGAGTGTGACCTGACCGTGGCGCAATTGGCGGACAATCATTTCTACATTGTCACCGGCACGGGTTTCCGCACCCATGATGCGGGCTGGATACGAGATCACATCCCCGCAGATTGCGATGCCAGTTTGAGCGATGTAACCGAGCAATGGGGTACCTTGTCCTTAATGGGCCCACGCTCTCGCGATGTGTTGCAGAAAGTAACCGGCGATGACGTGAGCAACGCAGGATTTGGCTTTGGCCAGGTAAAGATCATCAGCATTGCAGGCCATGAAGTTCGCGCCCTACGGGTCACTTATGTGGGCGAACTGGGCTGGGAACTACATGTGCCCATTCAGGCGACGGGCGAGGTTTTTGACGCGCTGATGCAAGCTGGAAAAAAGTTTGACATCCGTCCCGTTGGATACCGCGCAATTGAATCCCTGCGCCTTGAGAAAGGTTATCGGGCATGGAGTTCAGATATAACTCCAAACGATACACCTTTTGAGGCAGGCCTTGGCTGGGCAGTTAAATTGAAAAGCGACATTGACTTTGTGGGCCGCACTTCGTGTCAAAAAATCTCCAACCAAATGCTGAAGAAGAAGATGGTCAACTTTACGGTAAGCGACCCGAATGTCGTCCTACTGGGGCGTGAAACCATTTTGCGCAACGGCGTATTTGCAGGTTATTTGTCTAGCGGTGGATTTGGGCACACCATCAACCAACCGATTGGTATGGGTTATGTCAGAAACCCGGAAGGTATCAGCGATGATTGGCTGAAGGCTGGGAAATATGAACTTGTGGTCGCAACCGAAAGGCTACCAGCAACAATACACCTTGCACCTATCTATGATGCATCAAACGAGCGCGTAAAAAGCTGAGTATCTTTGGTGAACCAGTCAGGCAGAAACTGAATATGAGATCGTTCGCGAAAAGATAAAATTGGTGGGCCCGGCAGGACTCGAACCTGCAACCAGACGGTTATGAGCCGTCGGCTCTAACCAATTGAGCTACAGGCCCACCATATGCGTGGTGTACGCGCGGGGCCATGTATCATTGAATTTGACGAAAATCGCAAGCACCCAATGACAATAATCTCCGTTGCCGTTTTCAATCAGAAATCGACTTGCGAACATGGCGAACGCCGAGCCACACAACCAGCAGCACTATCGGAATGGAGATAGCAGTCACAATGCTTTCTTTCACCGGCAGCAAGCCAGCATCATGCGCGCCCTTGGCCAGATAATTGACAAGGCCGATTATGTAATAGGTGATCGCTGCAATCGACAATCCTTCGACCGTTTCCTGCAACCGCAACTGCAAATGCGCACGCCGGTCCATGCTGGCCAGCAGCGCCTGGTTCTGCCGTTCGCGAGAGATATCAACCCGTGTGGATAATAATTGCGTCGCGCGAGCTACTCGCTCAGAAACCGTCGACAAGCGGCCAGACACCGCCTCACAGGTCCGCATGGCAGGTGACAAGCGCCGGTCGGTGAATTCAGCAAATTGCTGCAAACCCTCAATGCGATCTTCCCTCAGCTCTGAAATGCGCAACGACACAAGCTCAGAATAGGCTCGGGCAGCAGCAAATCGGAACTGGCTGCCCGTATGCTCACGAACAATGCCAGCATGAAGCAAGGTCAGCCTGTCCAGCAGCAATGGCTCACTGGCTTCATCAGCGTCCTTCATGGCAAGCGTAATATCGCCTAACTCGGCCTCAAACTTGCTGAGCTTCGGTGTAAGCTCTCGCGCCATTGGCAAAGCCAGTAATGACAATACACGATAGGTATCAATTTCCAGAAGACGTTGCAAAGTGCGACCTCGCTGGCGAGGTGACATGCCTTTATCGTACACCAGTATCCGACCAAACCCGTCCGCATGAATACGAAAATCTGTAAAAGCCGAACCCAGGCCACCGGCTATGTTTGCCCCTACAAGCGCATTGCCTGAAAATAGTGTATTTGACAGCTTTTCATCATCCAGCCTGATGCGTGGTGTTGGCATGAACTCGACATGGTTCGCCACCAGCACTTCGCCCGGCAACGTCTGTAACCAATCAGCGGGCACACTTGAAAGTGCGGTCTGTTCAAATAATCCAGAGGAACCTTTTGCAGCTACCAGGAACCAGTACCTGGTGAATTCCGTGTGACGTTCCCATTTGAGCCTGAAGGGCCCGAGGTCCGCACTGAAATGATTGGCACCTAGTGCGGGTGCTTCAACGCCAAAGCGACTGCACAACTCTACAACCGGTGCCATATCGAGTGAGCCGAACAATACGAGATAGGAAACGCGTGCGCGCGTCGCCAGCGCTTCAGGCGGACGGGCATGGACCTCATTATTGAGAGGTAATCGTGCAACATGATCACGAGGCAACGACTGTCCATACTGTCCGATCACGGCTCACCTCTTCAGGGGTTCAAAAAATACCTGTGTTAGGTGAAGATAGCAAAGCACTGGACGAAACGTCAGCTGTCAACCTGACGCATGAAACCACGGATGAAACAGATGGAGTTATGCAAACCTCGCGCTCTGAACTATCATCAGGCGCGAGGTCTGTCATGAGGGAACAGGGAGGCCTCCCCCATCAAATTCCGACAATGAATGCCGGCGAGTAGTTACAGGTTACCCTTCGACATTTCACCAGCAATAAAATCGGCTTGCCTGAGAGCAAGAGCAACAATTGTCAGTGTCGGGTTTTCAGCAGCACCTGTTGTGAATTGGCTGCCATCTGAGACAAACAGGTTTGAGATGTCATGCGACTGTCCCCATTTGTTGACAACGCCATCCTTGGCATCTGAACTCATCCTGTTGGTGCCAAGGTTATGTGTCGATGGATAAGGTGGGGTGCGATATGTTTTCACCGCTCCAACAGCATTATATATTGCCTCACCCTGGCCAAAAGCGTGCTCTCGCATTTTCACATCATTCTCGTGATCATCAAAATGCACGTTCGGTACAGGAAGGCCATATTGATCCTTCTCGGTAGCATGCAGCGAGATGGCGTTCTTCTCCTGCGGCATGTCCTCACCGACAATCCACATACCTGCGAGATTTTCGTAATTGTCCATCCACCATGAAAAGTCCTTGCCCCAACCACCTGGATCAAGGAAAGCAGCCATGAATGGTAACCCCAGAGACAGGGTCTCCAGCTCATATCCACCGACAAAACCACGAGATGGATCGTGACGCGATTCATCTTGAACAATACCTGCCATGGTCGTACCGCGGTACATATGAACAGGTTTTTCAAATGCGGCATAAACCGAGCCTGTCATGTGACGCATATAATTTTTGCCAACCATGCCGGATGAGTTTGCCATCCCGTCAGGGTATTTTGATGAGGCAGAATTGAGCAATAGACGCGGGCTTTCTATGGAGTTGCCCGCCACACAAACGACGCGCGCCTTTTGCACATGCTGATTGCCGTCCTTGTCCGCGTACAGCACACCCGTGACCTTGCCAGTATCATCATGCTCGATTTTCAATACTTGAGAATTAGGTCGAACCTCCAGATTACCAGTAGCTTCACCCTTCGGTATTTCGGCGACCAGCGTCGACCATTTGGCACCTGACTTACAGCCCTGGAAGCAGAAACCAATCTGAAGACAGGAAGCTCTGTCATCACGCGGTTCAGAATTGATCGCCATGCGGCCGGTATGAACTTCCTTGTAACCCAGCTTCTTGGCACCAGCTTCCAACACCTTGTAGTTGTTGTTGCCAGGTAAACCCGGAATTCCGTTGGTGCGTGTTACACCCATGCGGTCTTCGGCTTTTGAATACCACGGGTCCATTTCGGCCATATCTATCGGCCAGTCCAGAAGACTTGCGCCTGTAACCTCTCCATAAGTGGTGCGCGCCTTCCATTCATGCTCCTGAAAACGCAAGGATGCACCGGCCCAGTGAGTGGTTGAACCGCCAACAGCCTTAACAATCCATGCGGGCAGTCCGGCAAAATCTTTTGCCACCCGCCAAGATCCTGATGTTGTGCGTTTGTCGAGCCATGAAATCTGGCCGAATGATCCCCACTCATCGTTCTGGAAATCCTCGGTTTCGTGACGTCCTCCCGCTTCGAGGATTACCGTCTTTACGCCCTTGAGTGCCAGTTCTGCACCCAGCGTGCCACCACCGGCACCAGAGCCTACAACCACGACAACGCTGTTATCATTTTTATCAAAAGTAGCCATGATGTTTCCCTCCCTTACAGCCAGTTGATGTCGTTGAAGCCACGTTCAATATATCCGCCCTGATCGGCTGACGCGCCAGGATATCCAAACAACGGCCAGGCTTCCTTGTTGTTGTAAAGGCCCGTCACCAGATTGCCGCGTATCTTCTGGAAAAAGGCATCACTTTCCATGCCCTTGAGTACGCCAACACGGGCTTCTGCTTCCTTCAAACCGCGATAATCGCCACCGGCTGCCTTGTTCAGGGCGGCAACACCATCCATCAGCATCTTTTTCAGATCACCATCATCCTTGGCTGCGCCATCCAGGGCAGAAACTGCACTTGCATAAAATTTGTCTTCCAGCCGATCATGCGGATAGGTATCGCGTGACATTTGCACAAGCGTGGCAAATGTATCTGCATCAATGTTGACCGCTTCCATAGCCCACGACTTGTTGAGGCCGAATACCATGCCACCGGCACCTGTACCGGCAACTATCAGCCCTGCACCAGCCACTTTCAGTGCCGTGCGTCGGGACAGTCTTGTTTGCTCTGTCATTTCAGGTTTCCTCCATTTTTTTGATTTACTCAGGTATATCGGCCGTGACGTTGCAAAATCTCGATCTTGTATCCATCGGGGTCTTGCAGAAAAAAGAACTTGGCCATCAATGCGCCATCACGATAAAATTCCTTGATGTCTGTTGGTTTCAAACCATTGGCGACCGCCTTCGCGTGCACCCCATCCACATCACCAACTGAAACCGCAAGGTGACCATAGCCATCGCCGTGAGTGTAAGGCTCGGTCCGGCCATGGTTGACCGTCAATTCGACTTCGAAATCGTTTTCAGGATTTTTCAGGTAAATCAGGGTGAAGCCGTCAAATTCAAACCGGTCCTCAATTTTCAGGTCAAATGCCTTGTCATAAAACTCGACTGATCGAGCCTCATCCAGAACGCGCACCATGGTATGAATGGCTTTTGCCACCGGCAATACCTCCTTTGCAGAATTCTTGATCCTGAAAAGGCTACCAGCTTCACCGCGCGGGTGGTGTTATTCAGCTACTACAGGTCAAAAGCTTCAGGCAGCATCCGCTTTTTCAAACTTGCTCCGCGCTTGCGCAGCTTCTTGCGAGAGCTTTTCATGGTCAAACGCAGGGTCCAGAAAGTTAAGGCAGCAGCATCTCAGCAAGGATGCAAAATTGCTCACTTCCCCATGGATCTCCAGAGCTTCCTCATACAATGCAGATAGAAACCTCGCCATTGACATTCCCTGAGCTTCGGCCAACTGCTCAATCACACCCCAGAACCTGGTTTCAAGGCGCACACTCGTTGCATGCCCCATCAGTCTGACTGATCGGGTTTCAAAGGCATAATTGACAGGATCCTGACCCGCAAAAACATGACACATTCGACTTACCTCCCGAAAAACATGAACAGGCCCCGTTAACCGGTGGCTCTTTGTAGTCAGGATGATGTCTGCTTGCGCGCAGATTAGCAAGTATTTCAGGCAGGTCCCGCCATGGCGACCCAGGTTGCATCCCTGCCATCCAGCAGATGAAGCTCGCCCAGGCCAATGTCAAACCACGCACCATGCAACTGAAGGTCGTTACGTTGTTCGCGCTGGCGTATCCACGGAAATGTCCTGAGGTTTGCCAGTGAATGCTCTACATTTGCCCGCTCGACACGGGTCTGGTGCTGTTCATCGGAATGATCATCATCGCGCTCAACAAACTGCGTAAGGTCACGAATCTGCGTCAGCCACTGGCCAATGAAGTCACCACTGCTGAGAGGTCCTGCTGGGTTGATCACCGCTGATATGCCGCCGCAACGGCCATGGCCCATGATGACGATATGCTCGACTCCCAGTTGCAGTACACCAAACTCAAGGGCTGCCGATGTTGAATGGTGCCGACCATCGGGTGCATAGGGTGGTACAAGGTTTGCCACATTGCGAACCACGAAAACCTCGCCGGGACCGGTATCAAAAACGATTTCAGGTGCCGCGCGTGAATCACAGCACGCAACAATCATGATTGATGGCTTTTGCCCATTGGCAGACAGCGCATCATATCGCTCGCGCTCTGACGCAAACCTGCCTGAGCGAAAGTTGGAATACCCGACACGCAATCGTTGTGGAAACCTGTGTGGCAAAACGGCCTCTTCTGAAAATCACTAAAAATGCTCGGCGCGAATGACTGTAACGTCAGCTACTGAGACAATACCAATATGGCGATCAACAAGGTCTTTCAAGGCCTTGAGTATCTTCTCAACACGCTTTGCATCGGTAATACAGACAACACATACAATCTGGGCGGCATCGCCGAACGCATCATCGCGCCGCCAGTTGCCGGCCATGCCTTTTCCTGCCAGTGCGGGCAAGACGGTGTATCCTGTGGTCTCGAGATCATCAAGAACATCGGTCACGCGTGACAGGGCCGGTGACTCAATCATGATTTCAATACGCTTTTTGTTGTGTGTCGTCATAGTCATGAAACTACCCCTGAAAGCCAGATGTACAACGGAATGCCAATTACCAGATTGAACGGAAACGTCACGCCAAGTGACAGTGTCAGATAAATCGACGGCGTTGCTTCCGGCAAGGCAAGACGCATGGCAGCCGGCACCGCGATATAGGATGCTGATGCTGACAATGTAATAAGCAAGGCCGTACTGCCGGTTCCAAGACCTATCAGCATGGCAACACCAGCAGCGATGACCGCCCCGATCAATGGCATGTATAGACCAAACAGCAGCACGGGCAGTGACAGCTTTCCAAGACCAGAGCGAAGCCCTCGGCCTGCAATCAACCCCATGTCGAGCAGGAACAGGCAGAGTATTCCACGGAACGGGTCAACGATAAAGGGGGATATCATCTCCATGCCGGGCTTGCCGGTTATGTAGCCAATGATGAAGGCACCAGTCAGCATCAGCACGGAAGAGTTGAAAAATATCTCGCGGCCGATTCCCGGTCCTTCTGTATTTGTGCTGTTTGCGTTGCCTGTACCG
>JBAUGO010000512.1:0-6719 GCA_049679775.1 Anderseniella sp. | reverse complement strand
AAGCAATTGTTCGGCGCTGTCGCAGTGCCAAAATATCTGGACTATGCCCATGATATACACAGCTCAGGCCAATACCTTCTGGATGTGATCAACGACATACTGGATATGTCCAAGATCGAAGCAGGTCGCATCACCCTGGAAATCGAAAAATGCAATGTTCCAGCCGTCATTGAAGAAGCACTGCGAATTGTATCTGGTAGAGCGGCTGAGGGGGGCGTCATATTGCGTAAGGATTTACCAGCTTCCTTGTATGCCATGGCTGACGTGCGGTCCCTGAAACAGGTCTTGATCAACGTAATCGCCAATGGTGTGAAATTTACTCCTCACAAGGGTAGCCTGACCATTTCTGCACGTCGCACGAAAAAAACCGCTGAAATTGTGATAGCCGATACAGGCATCGGTATACCTGCAGACCAGATTGCCAAGCTTGGCAGGCCATTTGAGCAGGTTGAGAATCAGTTGACCAAGACACGGTCCGGCTCCGGTCTGGGTCTTGCCATTTCCAATTCATTGATCCGGCTTAATGACGGAACCTTGCAGATTGCCAGTCAGGAAGGCAAAGGCACGACAGTGACGATAACATTGCCGATTGCCGAGAAAGGCACACAGGAAAAACGCATCATTGAATCAGACGCAACCATCGAACCGATCATTACCAGCGTAAGTGCCTGAGCCAGCATTCATCATCAGGTCAGTTACCGCGCTCTTTCTGCAAATTGCGCCATTGTCGCTTTGACATAGATTTACGTTCAATCTCATCGGCCATTGCTTTTCGCTCTTGTGGGGTCAGTTTTTTGAAAAATCCTTCAGCCACTTGACGCCCGCGGCCGAGCATGGATCTTGCTTCCTCATCATAGGATGTCAAAGCATCAGCAATTGCCTTTTCATCATAAGGCTCAGCGCGCAAGGCATCAGCCAAGGTACGCGCATGCGCCCGCAATTGGGTGCGAATGTCGCGAAAGTCCTTGCGATAATCACGCAATTCACCAACCAGTTCTTCGCGCCTTTCATTATCCAGGTGACGGAAGAAAGCACGTGGCAGTACTTGCGAAAAGCCCGGTCCCGTTATGCCGTGCCGACCAGGGCCGCGTACTTCATGGGTAATGATGGCAGCCAGTACGCCAAAATTTAATGCAAGCGACACAACCAGCGCCACCCAGACCCAGGACCATTTTCTTTTGCGTGGTGGTATATGATCGCTCACAGTAAGCCACCTTCATCACTGTCTTCGATAAGCACCACGTCAAGCACTGAATCAGACCCTGTCTGCAATTGCAGGCTATCAGCAAGAACACTAACGCGATCACTATCCAGGCCAGCAAAAATGCCAACGGCAATGCTTGCTGCCAGCACACCTGCCGCCATGGCCCGCTGAAAATTGAATATACCTGGATGGATTTGATGAGCGAAGGTTTCGGACTGTGAACGACTTTTTTCTTCGGCAATGCGCTCAAGCAATCGATTACGTGCACCTGCGGGTTCAGGAGCTACAAGCGGGCCCGCTGCATCAAGCAACCTGTCCAGCTCATGCTCACGTGCGGACAAAACTGTGGGCAAGAGTTCGGGTTTGCGCAACAAGTCGGCAAATTCAATGCGATCTTCCTGCGGCCACCGCAAAGGATTACGCCCATAAGCGCTTAATACCTGCTGCAGACGCGTTTCGCGGTTCGTCATTTCAATTGCTCCAGTTCTTCGATCAATTCTTCCCATTGCCCTTCAAGCGATGAGCGAAGTGTTCGTCTTGCCCGTGATAACAGTGATTCCACAGCTTCAACGGAAATGTCCATAATGTCAGCCGTAGCTTGATTGCCGAGCGCTTCGTAATATGTCAATTGCAGTGCCGTCCTCTGGCGTTCCGGCAAGGTGTTCAACAAATGGGCAACCTTCCCTGCTGCCTCGCTGTGGCGTAAAATGCCGTCAGGTGCTGTTGATGCATCTTCCAACTGGTCCAAACCATCGCCAGTTGTGTCACGGTTACGCCGTAACCGGTCAATGGCAAGATTGCGAGCAACCTTTACGATCCAGGCTTTCAATGCAGATTGATTTCTGAGCTCCGGCGGAGAACGCCACAATTTCACGAAGGCTTCCTGGGTGACGTCTTCAGCATCTGCAGCGCTACCCATGACACGCACTACGACACGAAATACCAAAGAATAATAACGATCAACAATGCTGTTGAACGCGGCTTCATTACCAGCGGCAAGTTGCTCAAGCAAACCAGCATCAACCGCCGAAGCAGATGCTTCGACGGTTTGTCCGCTAGTCTCGTTCTGTCTGTACCCTGCCATATTCCATGTCGGGCGAGCTAATAGCCAGTTCATTTGATCCCCGAATTATTGCCGGGTTTGACGACTTGCCTTGCGCGCCTCAATTCGTTGATTACGCTTGGCTGCATGATAGTCACGTGTTTCCTGCAATGTCACGCCACCCGAGTTGTCTTTGTCTGCTTCACTGAACATTCCTGATATGTAGGAATCCAGCTCCTGACGCGTAACGGTGCTATCTTGATCAGCGTCCATACGCGATAAAATTCGGTCAATCCGGCGTTTCGAAATATTGTTGAGCCAGTCTTCAAGTTCAGCCCTTGTGACCTTGTCATCCTTGTCAGCATCGAGACGCATGAACCGCCTGGCGGAACGTAACTGCAGTTCATCAAGGGCAAGCGCGCCATTTTTATCCTTGTCGAGGCGTTCAAAAGTGCGCTCTCCACGCGGTATACCCGGCTCGCGAGCAAAGGTGGTAGTTGTTACTGCAGCTGATATGGCCAGCACCCCGACAAGGGCTGTTGCAAGATTTTTTGTCATGAAACTTGAACTCCTGAAATTTATTGATCTGGTTTTGTTGTCGTGGGTTGGCCAACTCACATGAACAAGACGAGAACACGCAACAGTATCCGTCGCTTCAGGAATAATATTTTTCACGCTTTTTCAGGAGACCCTATCAGCTCATCAAAAATGGCGGAAACCTGCCGGTTTGCCTCATGTAAAGCGGCTTCAAGAGTTGCCAAATCAGGAGCAGCACCTGCCCTCAGCAGCAGGTTCAACAGGCCAGAAGGTGCATTTTTTGGTGAAAAACCATCAGAAGCACACAGCCTGAGCACATGTGTCAGCCCCTGATATAGTGCGGTTGCTGTTGCCAGGTGATCATGGTGTTGATGTGATAGATGTCCATGATCGCGCAAGATTTCCAGTGCTTTTATGGTGCTACGGTTGAGTACATCAGGGGACTTGTTGGCATGAACAAGCTGCAACCCTTGAGCGATAAATTCTATCTCTATCAGGCCACCGCGCACATGCTTCAAATCCCAGATATCAGACACTGGTGAAGCTTCCAGCATTCGCATTCTCATTTCACGTACATCGTTTAAAGTAGAGTTTGGGTCACGCTCAGTACAAAGTATTTTGCGAATGATTGCTTCAACCCGCGCTTGCAGGGGCTTATCACCAGCCACTACACGTGCGCGGGTCAACGCCATTTTTTCCCACGTCCAGGCTTCGTTGGCCTGATAGCTTTCAAAGCCGTCTACCGATGTCGCAACAGGACCCTTGTTGCCGGAAGGCCGCAAGCGCATGTCCACCTCGTACAAATCCCCCTCAGCGGTTTGAGATGTCAAGGCGGTAATGAGACGTTGGGCGGTACGGGAAAAATATTGTGCCGGCGATAGCGGTTTCTTGCCACTGGATGTCTCTGCCCCAGGAGAGAAATCATATAGCATGATGAGATCAAGATCGGATGCAGCCGTCATTTCACCACCTCCGAGCTTGCCCAAGGCAATAACAACCATTTCACCTTTGGTGACTTTGCCATGGCGGTCAGAAATGTCTTGCAGGGTTACTTTCAGCAAGTGCTCGATCACTGCATCAGCCAGATTTGAATAGGCAAGGCCCGCCTGAGTCGGACTTACTGTTTCAGAAAGGATGCGTATTCCAATGCGCAAGGATTTCTCTCGCGCTTCAACACGTGTCGTATCGAGCACTTCTTCAAAAAGTGATGAGTGCGTTGATAATGCTTGAAAGCCTTCTTGCAACTCAACTGGTTCGGGCATCGGGCCGAAAAAGGATGGGTCTAGAACAGCTTCGAGCTGGCGTGGCCTGCGCGAAAGGCTTTCGGCCAGGCGAGGTGCAGACCCCAGTACAGATGCCAACAGATCCAGCAAAAACGGATTGGCCTTGAACATGGAGAACAACTGGACACCAGCAGGCAGTCCAGCGATGAAACGATCAAAGGCCAGGAATGCTTGATCGGCGTGACCTGTTGCTGCCAAAGCCTTCAACAGGACAGGCATCAATTCGGTCAGACGTTCGCGTGCAGCTGAGGAGCGGGTTGCCGGATAACGACCAAAATGCCAACCCCTGATACTCGCCGATACTTCCGACGCTTGCTCGAAGCCAAGGCGTTTGAGGGTTTCAAGGGTTTCAGGATCATCCTCGCCACCTGTAAACACCAGGCTGCCGCCATCGCTATCAAGCTCTGCTGCATTTTCAAACAGACCTGAATAATGCCCCTGGACAGTCGTGAAGGTTTTCAGCAACCGATCAGCCAGATCATCGGACTTATCAAACCCGCAAAATCGGGCAAAGGCATCAAAGGCTTCTTTTGAGCCGGGTAATGTCTGGGTTTGCTCATCGGCCACCATTTGAATGCGATGTTCGATGGTGCGCAGAAAAACATAAGCCTCGTTGAGTTCATCACATGCTGACTGTTCAAGCCATCCTGCCATAACCAGTTGTTGCAACATATCCTGGGTTCTAGCGCCTCGCAGGTCAGGATTACGACCACCCGCGATTAACTGTTGGGTCTGAACAAAAAACTCGATTTCACGAATGCCCCCACGGCCAAGCTTTATATTGTGTCCCAGGATAGCAATTGATGAATGACCCTTGTGAGCGTGCATTTGGCGTTTGAGGGATTGGACATCAGCAATTGCGGCGAAGTCGAGGTACTTCCGCCAGATAAACGGGATCAGGTGGCGCAAGAAAGCCTGTCCGAGGGCTATATCCCCAGCGATGGGACGTGCCTTGATCATGGCGGCCCGTTCCCAGTTTTGACCCATGGATTCATAATAATTCCCGGCCGCTTCCACCGCGATCGCAATCTGGGTGGCACGAGGATCCGGACGCAAGCGCAAATCCACACGAAAAACATAACCATCTGAAGTTCGGTCTTGCAAAATGGTGACGAGCGCCCGTGTCAATCTGACATAAAACTCGGATGCCGTATCAACATCTTTCAATGGAGCTGCATCAGGGTCATACAAAACAATGATGTCGATATCGGAGGAATAGTTAAGCTCAGCTGCCCCATGTTTTCCCATTGCAAGCACGGTGAAGCCATCGGCAGGATTTTGCTTTTTGCCGGGTAGCAATTTACCCAGATCAACGGCCTCTTCAAGCAACCAGTTAACAGCCGTAAAAACAGCCAGGTCCGCAAATCGCGTCAATGCGCCAGTGACAGCAGCGCAATTCCAGGCCCCTGCAATGTCAGCCAATGCAACAAGAAGCGCAACATGATTGCGGGCAATGCGCAACGCAACCATCAGATCTGCTTTGGTACCGGCTTCACCTGCTTGCTTCTCCAAAGTCCCACAAACATGGTTCAATGTTACTTCAGGATCATCCGTTAGTGCTTCAAGTGCAAAAGACGGATAGCGGCGAACAATACCAGCAAGGAAGGGTGATCCATCAGCAATATGGGCTAACAAGTCTCCTGCAGCGGGTTGCAACTTGACGAACGTCAACAGGTCAGGGCTGTCGCAACACAGGTCATCGAGTAAGGATTGCCGTTTCTGTTGTGGTGGCAGCGAAAAATTTTTGAAATACAGGTGCTTGCTCATGGGGCTTGAAGACTAGAGCTTTTCAGCATCCAGTGAAATCAGGAAATTTGCGGAGATCAGACAGTAGCCGGAAACAGAAGTTTTGCAACCAGACCAGGGTTTGCATCGTCGATGGTAAACTGCCCGTTATGAAGCTTCATCACACTGTCAACCAATGCCAGCCCCAAGCCACTTCCAGGCTCGCTACGGCTTTCATCAAGACGGGTAAACCTTCCCTTGACACGCTCACGGTCCTGTACGGATATGCCTGCACCAGTATCAGCTATCTCCAGTACGCCACCATGACCCGCACCATTTGGTTGATTTACTGAAATCGTGATGACAGGCACACCAGAGTGTCTGTTCCGGCCATACTTGATGGCGTTGTCGAGCAAGTTTGTCATGGCCTGAGCAACAAGCTGACGATCAGCACGCACAATCACCTCACCAGCGGCATTCAGGCTCAGGTTACCGCCCACATCTTCTGCAATCGGTTCATAGAGTTCTGCAATATCCTTGGCAAGCGCCACAAGGTCAGTATCCTGGAAACCTTCCCGCATCTGGCCTGACTCGGCACGCGCGATTGAGAGTAAGGCATTGAACGTGGTCAACAGATTGTCAGCTTCAACAATGTTTGCTTCAAGTGCGGCCTTATGGCTGTCTGCACTATCAGAACGAAGTGCGTCTTCAGCGCGCGCGCGTAGCCTCGTCAATGGTGTTCGCAAGTCATGCGCGACGTTGGAGGACACTTCCTTCATGCCCGTCATCAATCGGTTTATCTGGTCCAACATTGCATTGAGGCTTTCTGAAAGACGGTCGATCTCGTCGCCCGTTCCCGAGACAGGCATCCGTTCACCCAGGTCACCTGCCATGATGGCACGGCTGGCATCGTTGATCTGATCCACTC
>JBAUGO010000511.1:0-5279 GCA_049679775.1 Anderseniella sp. | reverse complement strand
GCACAAGTATGATTGCCGAGGCTGAAAGCTCCAGCGCGCGCTTGACAACTTCTCGCGGGTAAACCGGTGTGTGGTCCACGGTACCGCGCTGTTGCACTTCATCCGCAATCAACACGTTCTTGCGGTCCAGAAACAGGATGCGGAATTGCTCGCGGTCATCATAGGCCATGGCGGCGGTGCAATAATCAATCAATGCTGTCCATGATGTCAGGGCCGGTTTGTCCAGTACTGTATTGCGGGACATCCGCAAGGCAGAGGCCTGTATGAGTTTGAGTTCGAAGATGACCTTGTCGCCAACGCCACTGACTTCTTTCAGGCGTGTGGCGGGTGCTGCGAGTACATCGCCAAAGGTGCCAAATTTGGCGATCAGTGCCTTGGCAATTGGTTTGGTGTCCTGACGTGGAATAGACCGAAAGAGCAGCAATTCAAGCAGTTCATAGTCCGGCATTGCATCTGCCCCGCCAGACAGAAATCTATCTCGCAAGCGCTCCCGGTGACCGAGATGACCAGGCTTTTTGTCGTGGGTGGGGGTAGGGACAAGCTGTTTGTCTGGGGCAACCTTGCTTGTCACACCTTTGGTATCAAAACCTTGAGCGTCTTTGAAACCCATGTGCCGTGCAGTGCTCCCCAGGCAAAATAAATCAGCTATCAGCTTACATGCGGTGGACAGTGGAATCCACCTGGTGACAAGGTAAAAATTTCGCAGCCTTGTGCGGTTACTCCGATCGTGTGTTCAAACTGTGCAGACAAGGACCTGTCGCGTGTAACTGCTGTCCACCCGTCCGAGAGAACCTTGACCTGTGGCTTGCCCAGATTGATCATAGGCTCAACCGTGAAGAACATGCCTTCGCGCAGCTCAATGCCTTCACCTTTTCTGCCGTAGTGCAGAATATTTGGCATGTCGTGGAACAAGCGCCCCAGCCCGTGACCGCAAAAATCACGCACGACCGAACAACGCTCGGCCTCAGCATAAGTTTGAATGGCATGACCAATGTCGCCCGTGTATGCGCCAGGTTTGATGACTGCAAGCCCGCGCATCAAGCATTCATATGTGATTTCGATGAGGCGTTCTGATCGTCTGTTGATTTCGCCAACCGGATACATACGGCTTGAATCACCATGCCAGCCATCAACGATCAGTGTGATGTCGATATTGACAACCTCACCTTCCTTCATGGCGCGAGGGCCGGGAATGCCGTGGCACACCACATGGTTGATCGATGTGCAAATTGATTTTGGGAATCCGCGATAGTAAAGCGGTGCCGGAATGGCGCCATTGTCGCGGGCAAACTCCAGAGACACGCGGTCAAGCTCTTCGGTTGTGATGCCTGGTTGAACCATGGGGACCAGCAGATCCAGAGCCTGCGCTGCCAGTTGCCCTGCCTTACGCATACCCTCGAAGTCATCTGGCGAATGAAGCTTTACCTGCCCGTTATTGATCAGGGGGGCAGTTGCAGCTTCAACATAGGTGGTTTGCATGCCTTATCGTGCTTTCATGATTTCAATTTCTCGCTCACATATAATCTCATCATCGTTCATGGTGCACGTCATGGCAATACTTTCAACACCAGCTTTCGTGGCTTTTTCCCACGCTTGCCCATAGGCGGGGTCAATGTCGTTTGCAAGCTGGAAGGTTGATGCATCACTGCGCTGCACCAGATACACCATGACCGCGCGCTTGCCTTCGCGCACCATGTCCGCCAGTTCATCAAGATGTTTTGCACCGCGCGATGTGACGGCATCAGGAAATTCGGCAATGCCTGCCTGGCGCGACAAGGTTACATTCTTCACTTCCACATAACAATCAGGCTTGCCATCATCGCTCAACAGAATATCGATACGGCTGTTCTTGCCGTATTTCTGTTCCCGCTTAAGGGTGGCATACCCAGCCAGAGCAGGGATCCTGCCTGCCAGTATTGCCTCTTCCACAAGCTTGTTCGGCAAATTGGTGTTCAGGCCGACACGGGCAGGTTTGCCAGCTTTATTGACCGCTTCAACCATCTCCCACGTGTGTTTGTACTTGCGGGTAGGGCTGTCTGATACAGATAGCCAGACCGGGTTACCAGCATCAAGCAAGCCCATCATGGAGCCTGTGTTGGGGCATGTGCACGTAACTTGCTCTCCACTCTCCAGCATAACATCGGTCAAAAACCGTTTGTATCGCTTGATGAGCTTTCCGCGCAGCAAGGGTGCGTCTGATATTTTCATGTAGATATTGACCTTTTGAACCAGTTCTGGCGTATCTCGCTATACGTTGATTTACCCATACATACAGGCATTTTTCCAGCCATGACCTCTGCCATACCCACAGCTGCCGTTCTTTTGATTGGTGATGAAATCCTGTCTGGACGAACCAAGGATGCAAACCTTGGATATATAGCTGAATACCTCACAGTTCTTGGCATTGACCTGAAAGAGGCAAGGGTGGTTTCAGATGATGAGGCGGACATTGTGGATGCTCTCAATGCTTTGCGCCATCGTTATACTTATGTATTCACAACAGGTGGCATCGGGCCAACTCATGATGACATTACGGCTGATTGCGTTGCAAAGGCTTTTGGTGTTGGCATTGATCACCACCCGGAAGCAGTGAGGATACTGGAAGAGCATTTCGCATCACGCGGGATTGAGGTCAATGAAGCGCGCATGCGCATGGCCCGGATACCTGATACCGCAGAGCTGATACTCAATCCCGTTTCCAAGGCACCAGGGTTTCAAATCGGCAATGTGTTCGTCATGGCCGGTGTACCAAAGATCATGCAGGCCATGCTTGATGGAGCAACACCAAGGCTGAGCGGGGGTGCGCCCATGTTGTCCCGCACAGTGACCTTGAAAATGGGTGAAGGTGATGTGGCCAAGCGCCTGAAGGAAATCCAGACCTCTCATGAAGGCGTGATGATCGGGTCATATCCGTTTGAGTTGAACGGGGGCTATGGCACAAATATTGTCGTTCGCTCGCGCAATGAGGCAGTGATGAATGCGGCGGCTGATGAAGTTGCAAGTCTGCCGGATGAGCTTTCCAGTAGGAAAAACATATAAATCGTCGGGGCTTGCCTGTTAGCGTTTCCTGTTGCTATATTGAATGCTCATTCAAAATAGGTGACCAAGATGCTGAACCCGCTTCATAACCAGTATAATCCCGAAGAACTTTGGGCGCTTGATCGTGATCATTTTCTGCATCCGTGGACGCACTTTGAAAGCTTCAAGGATGAAGGGTCGCTTGTGCTGGCGAAAGGGCAGGGCTGTCGCGTTACTGATGTCTCGGGCAAGGAGTATTTTGACGGCATTGGCGGCATGTGGTGTGTCAATGTCGGGTATGGGCGTGATGAACTGGCGCAGGCAATGGCGCAGCAGGCCTGCCAGCTTGCATATTCCAACACGTTTGTGGATGTCTCCAACGCACCAGCGGCACTATTGTCAGGCAAGCTGGCATCCATGGCACCAGGCAACCTCAACCGCGTGATGTATGCGCTGACGGGTTCGGCAGCGAACGAAGGTGCAGTGAGGCTGGCGCAATATTACCATGCTCGAAAGGGGCGCACGAGCCGCAAGCACATCATCAGCCGCAAGAATTCCTACCATGGTTCAACCTTGCTGACCGCTTCGCTCAGTTTCAAGGAAACGGACCGTCAGAATGAATTTCAGTATCTGACGAGCTTCATTCATCATCTGTCTGCTCCATATTATTATCGCGCTCCGGTCGGTATGGGTGAGGCTGAGTTCACCCGTTTCCTGATTGAAGAATTCAAGGCCAAGATTGCAGAGCTTGGGGCTGAAAACGTCTCCTGCTTTATCGCAGAACCAATCCAGGCATCAGGTGGGGTTGTCCCACCACCCAAGGGCTATCTCAAGGGCATGATTGATGTATGCCGTGAGCACGATATTCTGTATATTTCCGATGAAGTTGTTACGGCGTTTGGTCGTATCGGCCACATGTTTGCTTCGCTTGACGAGTTTGGCATTCAGCCCGACATCATTGTGTGTGCCAAAGGTATCACGTCCGGGTATTTCCCCATGGGAGCGACGCTTTACAGCGACGAAATCCATGAAGTGATTTCCACCAACAACCCGGACGGCTGGTTTTCGCATGGGTTTACCTGCGCCGGCCATCCTGTAGGCTGCGCTGTTGCCTTGAAAAATATCGAAATCATGGAACGTGAAGACATTTGCGGAAACGTTCGCAATGTGGGCGATTATTTCGAAGCTCAACTGTTGCAACTGGAAGAGTTGCCGTTGGTGGGCGATGTGCGTGGCAAACGCATGATGATGTGTGTGGAGTATGTCGCTGACAAAGCAACAAAGCAGCATATTCCTGATGAGATCAATATCTCAAAGCGCATCTCCAATCTGTGCGAAGAGCGCGGCTTGCTTGTGCGCCCGATCGGTCATCTGGACATCATGTCACCACCTCTTACCATGACCCGTGATGATGCTGATTTTCTGGTAGAAACCTTGCGCGGCGCAATTGTTCATGTAACCGATGAGCTGGTCAGGGAAGGCGCACTTTAGAAAGCGCACTGGCAAGGTTGCCGCGCTTGCCTATCTGAACGCGGTCCAGGCTCATCCAGTCTCGCATAGTGTTGAGGGCCGGAGCTATTGCCTCTGCGGTTTCGCTAGGGGCTACATGGTCTTCGTGCCAGGCAGCATTGACCTTCAAAATACCCTCATGCCGGTCAGCTTTCATGCACAGTCGGCCAGATAAGGTCTCGTTGGTCAGAACAGGCAAAACGTAATACCCGAATTGTCGTTTTGGTGCAGGGGTATAGATCTCAATCCTGTAGTGGAAACCGAACAGTCTTTCAGCCCTTTCACGGTTCCAGACAAGTGGATCGAAGGGTGACAGAACGGTTGTGCGGTTAAAGCTGCGAGCAGATTTGGCCTGATGCCAGACAAATGCTGGTTTGCTCCAGTTCTCGACATTTACCTGCTCCAGTTCACCGCTTTCCACAAGCTGTGCGACGGCCAGGCGGGCATCTGCCACGGGCAGTCTGAAGTAATCGCGAATATCGGTTTCTGTGGCGATACCCAGCGCCCGTGCTGAATGGCGAGCCAGTTCACGAATGGCATCAGCTCGTTCTGGTGTCGGGCTGGTATGGCAATTCTCCGGCAGGACGCGCTCAGATATGTCGTACAACCGCTCAAATCCATCACGGCTTGAAGCTGTTACGTCACCGGTCCAGAACAGGTATTCAAGTGCTGTCTTGTGGTCATTCCAACCCCACCATTCGCCAGAACGCACGGCAGGTTGGCCAAAATCACGCGGGCGTAAGGGGCCTTCC
>JBAUGO010000510.1:0-1793 GCA_049679775.1 Anderseniella sp. | reverse complement strand
ACTGGTCCAGTTCGGCCTTGGTAACAGTTGCCGTTTGTTGCGTTGTCAAGTCGACAACCGCACTTGCTGCTACCGTGACCTTGCGCTTCATGGAAATAATTGAGCTGATGTCGATCATGCCGAGCAGCAAGAGGATCATGAACGGAAACAGCAATGCTGCTTCAATGCTGACCACACCATCTTTCTTGCGGCCAAAGCTCGCAATTTTCATGATGAGACCGCGCTTGCGGGTTTCAAAGCTCATGGATTGTTGGTTTTGCATAATCGTCTTTCCTGGGCGTTTTCGATGTACCTGATGGTTAATCTTGCAGTCGGAAGTTTTAACTGAAGGGTTCGTTCTGGAATACTGTGACACCACGAATCAGGCGTTTGTCAGTGCCGTGATTAGCCAGAAAATGTGGCGGTGGGGTCGCAGTGCCGGTAGCTTGCAATAGCTTCATCAAACCGGGTGTAAAGATTTGCCATTCGTAAAAAGTTTCAACCACCACGATGTCACCTGCGTTACCAGGATTGAATGCTGCACCAGAGGAAACGCTCGGATCAATCGCACCATTATTGGAAGCATTGGCCCGGTTGGCAGCGGCTGCAAAATTATTGCGAACATCAATATTGATGTAGATGCCGGAGCAATCTAGAAATACAGGCAATTCTGCGCAAAGCCTGGTCCTGAAGTCTCCGGATGAGAATCCACCTTTCTGAGCCTGGCCAGTCCGTATAAGGCGAGAGGCAGTCGTCGTGGCATTCTGGACAGCGTATTCAGCGAAGAAAGCCAGGCCGGTTTCAAATGTCGCCATCATGAGGAAAAGAAAGGGTGCGCCGACAAATGCAAATTCTACCGCAGTCGCTCCATCTTCTTCCTTGCGAAACCGTTTTTTGACCCTGCCGAAGGTCTTGCATAGCTTCAAAATCATACCACTCTCCCAAACCCTGATTGTGGAATCCCGGTCAAATTGCCGGTCACATCGGGTTACTGCCAAAACAGACTAGAATTTCTGGCGCGAGGTCTGCACAAATTCGCGCATGTTGAAGATACAGGCTCGACCCTTACAAGTTCTAAAAAAACAACCACAAATTTGATTGAATTCTTTAAGCCTTGTTTAACCATATCGGTGGGCCTTACGCAGAACTGTAGTGTTCCGAGGACAATGAAAAGCCGGACCTTGCACAATTTGCAAAGCCCGGCAGGAAAAAAAATCACAAAACTGGTTTCAACCTAGTTGCCGGCTGCGCCACCACCTGTTGTTACAGCTCCATTTGAAATTGCGGTCTTGCCGCTGATCTGTTTTTGGTGGTTTTCAAAACTGACAGGTTCATCATTCACAACTAAATTACGATCACAGAACGGATCGCAGTTCAAGCTTGTGCGTTCACCGCCTTTGTACAGGCTGACAACCTGATCTTCAGCACGCTGCACGTTGACTGTCATGTTGGCAAGCTGGTTGCCATCAAAATCCAGGACAATGATTTTTGTCCGACCAGTGTTCTTGCCAATTAAAACGAGCTTGTCACCCTGGACGCTGGCGTCGGCAAACATCGGGTTGGAGACAACCACTGCTGATGGTTTGCCACCGATCTGTACCAGCTTGGCATCGTCAACTTCAAGTTTGATTACGGGCTCTGCAACTGATGATGATGTCATGGTTACAATGCTCGTTATGGCGATGGTTGCGCCAACCAGGAGGGATCTGGACGTTGCGAGGAAACTCATTAGGTATTGTCCTTGTTCGCATTTTCATGGGGTGGCGCATTGAGTGTTCAATACGCTGACTGTTGAATCCAATTACACCTGAAAA
>JBAUGO010000509.1:0-7324 GCA_049679775.1 Anderseniella sp. | reverse complement strand
GGTGTCAGCTCAATGGCAATGCAGGCAATGATGTAACCAAGTAGATTGATTTTGAATTGTCCTAGCTGGCAACTTTCTTGAGTGCGTTTTGTATCGCCTTGTCCTCTGGGGCCAGTCTGGCTGCCTCCAATAGTATTTCAGCAGCTTTTGTTTTGTGTCCAATATCCATCAGGCAGAGAGCCCGAAATTTCATGATTTCAACATTTTCCGGCAGCTCGACTGCAAGTTCATTGAAAATTTTCAGCGCCTCATCTGCGCGGTCCATGCTTCCAAGGCCACGGCCTTTGTGCCAGCGAGCTTCGGCGTTGCCGGGATCAAGGTGCAATGCTGCATCAAGTGCTTTCAAGCCTGCTTCTGCCTGGCCTCCGGAGATTTGCAGGCTTCCCAGATTTATGAGTGCGCGCACATTGTCCCGATCCATCATCAGGCACTCGACATATTGACGTTCTGCTTCACTTGCCTTGCCCATATTGTGCAAGGTGACGGCGAGTATCAGACGAAGATCTGGATTTTTAGGGCGAAGTTCCACGGCTTTGCGCGCCAGGGCCAATCCAGCCTCCGGTGTCTTGGAGGTGCGCAGTTCCTGCATCAGTTTTTCAATTTCAGCAGAGCCTGTGCGTGTTGCGGTGGCGGAAGTGGACAGTTTAACAGGCTTCATTATTTTTATGGTTCCTCGAGCTATAGCAGGAGGAACCTAGCGAGATGAATTGATCTTCGCAAGAAGCTGTGTCGGGTGCAAAAATGACGCGACTGTTCCTGGTTGAGGAACTGTCGCGCCATTTGAGCAATTCAATTATATATCTGGTACCTATTTGGTCCCAGTCTTGTCGTCACCCCAAGTCTATCAGTTTACCCTATAGTCCTGAATGCGTGTGGTACGCAGGCCTGCAAGGCCGTGCTTGTCGATTGAGCGCTGCCAACTGAGATATTCCTCAACTGTCAGGCTGTATCGCCCGCAAGCATCTTCCAGTGAAAGTAGACCACCACGGACAGCAGCAACCACCTCCGCCTTGCGGCGAATAACCCAGCGATGGGTTCCTGGAGGCGGTAAATCCGCGATTGTGAGAGGACTGCCATCTGGACCGATGACATAATTGATACGCGAACGCAACTGACCTGAATTATTCACTTAACTTCACCTGATACGCTGGTACTTACTAACGAACAAGGTAAGCGAGCGATCTTTAAAAAGGTCTAATTGGATGCAAACAATTTGCAAACAAACCAGATAATCTGGCTCAAAACGGTACAACCTTGCTGCAATCCCTCACATTCTGTGTGAGAAAAAGAAAATTGTTGCGTGTCAATGCATTGCCACCATATCAAGTGAACGATGAATCTGAGCGCTGACATACGAGACAGGGTGCGTGCATCCGTCGGGCTTGACCCCGATGGTGGGCGTACGCTGGTGGTTGCTGCAATGTCAGGCGGGGTAGACTCAACCGTCGTTGCAGGATTGCTGAAGGCCGCAGGCTATGGTGTGGCCGGGATCACGCTTCAACTGTATGATCATGGTGAAGCGGTGCAGCGCAAAGGCGCATGCTGTGCCGGGCAGGATATTCATGATGCGCGAAAAGCTGCAGCAGCGCTCGATATACCTCACTATGTTCTGGACTTTGAAAGCCGGTTCAAGGATGCGGTTATAGAAGACTTTGCCGATGCCTACATTCGCGGTGAAACCCCTATACCGTGTGTCACCTGCAATCAGACTGTAAAGTTTGCTGATCTTCTCAGTCGCGCAAAGGCGTTGGGTGCTGCGTGTCTTGCCACGGGTCATTATATCCGTTCAGACATTGGTGTAACGGGCAGGAGGGTCTTGCGCACTCCTCAAGACATGAACCGTGATCAAAGCTATTTTCTGTTCCAGACAACACAAGATCAGGCTGATTATCTGCGTTTCCCGCTTGGGTCATTCACCAAGGATGAAACCCGCGACATGGCGCGCGCCATGGGCCTTTCCATTGCAGACAAACCGGACAGTCAGGACATATGCTTTGTGCCAAATGGCAATTATGTTTCCGTAATCGAGCGGTTACGGCCCGAAGCGGGAGAGCCCGGTGACATAGTGCATGAAGATGGTCGGGTTCTTGGTCGTCATGACGGGATCATTCATTTCACAATTGGCCAGAGGCGTGGCATTGGCATTGCCGCGTCCGAACCTCTTTATGTTACCGCACTTGATGCAGCGGCTGCCCGTGTTGTGGTCGGGCCGAAAGAAGCGCTGGCACGCAAGGTCATTCGCCTTCGCAATGTTAACTGGCTTGGTGAGGGCGAGCCTGTTGCTGAAAAGCTATATGTAAAAATCAGGTCTACCAGACCTGCCGTGCCTGCACGTCTTGATCGTGGCAAAGATAACAAGATCGAGGTCATTCTTGAGGAGCCTGATTTTGGAATATCTCCCGGGCAGGCGTGTGTGTTTTATGAGGCGCCGGGTCAGAATTCTCGGGTGCTTGGTGGCGGGTATATTGATCAGACCCTTGTGCCGCGCTAGTGCGATGATACTATTTGGAGCAACAATTTAGAAACCCCCAGAGCAAATGTTCTTCTGGTGACATGTGCTGCAATATGTGACAATGGCAATCCATGAACAACCGATCCGCAAAAAATAGTCAGCACAATAAGGAAGTCGCAGCTGCCTGGGCAGTGCATGCCTTTACCGCGTCCGGAATCGTGCTTGGCTTTCTGGCGCTGGTGGCCATTCTCGAAGGAGACCGCATCGCCGCCTTCCTTTGGCTTGGTCTTGCGCTGTTCGTTGACGGTATAGACGGCACACTGGCACGGCGCGCACGCGTCAGGGAAGTCACCCCGCAGTTTGACGGCACAACGCTTGATAATGTCATCGATTATTTCACTTATGTCGTGGTGCCAGCCATGATGATCTACAAGTTTTCACTGGTGCCGAGCGGTTTTGAAACTGCCACGGCGGCAGGAATTCTTGCTGTATCGCTTTATACATTTGCCAACGCGGGCATGAAAACATCTGACTACTATTTTGCAGGCTTTCCGGCGCTGTGGAATCTGGTGGTCTTGTATTTTCACATCATGCAGACTGATCCGTGGGTCAATATGACGGTGATTTGCATTTGTGCTGTGCTCACCTTTGTGCCGTGGAAATATGTTCACCCGTTGCGCGTTAGGGACTGGCGAGCATTTACCATACCTCTGACCATCTTGTGGGGCGGGACAACGCTGCGGCTGTTGATTGTGTCGAAAGAGCACAAGGCGCTCGATGCCTCTCCTGTGATTTTCTGGCTTTGGGTTGCGGCTTCCGCCTACTTTCTGGCTATCAGTGCATGGCGTTCTTTCAGGCCGGAGCCTGACGAGACAGAGGAATAAGTCAACGAGCTCAAGACCAGTGCTTGACTTGAAGCCCAAGGCCCTATTATACCGCGCATGTCCTTGATTGTGGCCTTGCAGATTGCAAGGCTCAACGTTACTGGGGCGGGGTAGCTCAGCTGGTTAGAGCAGCGGAATCATAATCCGCGTGTCGGGGGTTCAAGTCCCTCTCCCGCTACCAAAACTTTCAATAACTTAGCTTCATTCGCTACTGGGCGACGACGCGTAAGGTAACACCTGAGGTAACTGATGGGAGATTCTAAAAGTCTATAGTGGATTAGAGTGAACCAAAATTGAACTGGTAATGAACCACAAACGGTCTGCTTTGTGAAAGCCCTTGTTCTGAACTCATGGCGCTGAAACTGTAAAGGCTACTTTGCATTCTGCGTAACTTTTGACTCTAGATTGTCGGGAGTGGGTATATTTGAACATTTACGCTTTGGCAGTTTTCTGACCTTTACTGCGCGATGGCGGATGCAAAACAGTTCAACTGGATCAGCGGTGTATTGGATGTGTGCATCGTGCGAATCCATCTCTTAGGCCTATGCTGTTGGAGACAGTTGGATTGTATGGGTGGAACCCGTGACTCAATGAATTTCATACCATAACTGTACAATGCTGAGGGAAATGATGGCTTGAAAGGGCGGGGAGGAGACATTTTCTGCGAGCGCGAAACAATGGTATCTCGGTGCACTGAGACGCATCTGACTCCTAGAAGCGAAAGCCATGGATCGACTGGCGCAAACTAACGCGCTAATCAGTAATTGGACCCTCACATTCCGCAAAGGTTTCCGTTCATGAGAACACTCGCAGCGCTGGTTTTCCCTGGCTTTGAAACGCTTGATTACTTTGGTCCTATCGAAATGTTGGGTGGTTATGGAAATGAGACCGAGATTATTACGGTCGCAAAAGGAAGCGAACCGGTGCCGAGTTGTCATGGCCAGCGGATCGTCGTGGACAAGATCATATCTGAAAAGAACGACTATGATTTGCTGTTCATTCCCGGTGGTGACGCCGCATTGATTGCAGGCGAAGATGCAGAATTTCTTCAATGGATTCGAGAAGCATCTACTAACGCGGAAAGGGTTATGGCCGTCTGCACCGGTTCAGTTCTATTAGGCATGACGGGCGTCTTGGATGGGCGAAAAGCTACAACCAATAAAATGGATTTCAATAATACGATCCATCTTGCACCGAACGTAGATTGGGTGAAGAAGGCGCGGTGGGTAGAAGACGGCAAGTTCTATACATCGTCTGGCGTTTCGGCAGGGATGGATATGGCGCTCGCGGTGATGGCAGATTTGTTTGGAATGGAAATGGCTGAGCGATTGGCTCTGGGTTGCGAGTATGAATGGCACAAGGATGCCAGCCGTGACCCTTTCGCAAAGTTGGCGGGTTTGGTATGAGGTTGGCGGCCGTTAGCTGCACTGTCGGTATCCGTTAAAACGGGCTCCTTACGGTCATTGGACGCACATAGCCCGAACGAGAGGTTTGGGCCGGAAGCTGCAGGGCCTGCTATGGGCAGGAAGCGGTAATTCTCGGCACGTGCCAAGTAACTCAGTCGAGACGATCGAAGCAGTCACTTTTCGCGAGACCCAAAACCGACCCCTTGTGGCCCCAAGCAGACTAAAACTGGTCCATTACCAGGATCGTTTCGCGATAGCCACCGGTGTAGTATCGCTGCACCTATTTGGTTAAGTACGCATAACTCAAAATTTAGTCGTTGATTTGATTGCCTTTGCGAAGAATCTGGATTGCCGCCTGATGGCTGCTATCGTGAGCCATGCATTGGACGGAGATATTGATGTCACCAAACCTTTTTTGCAAACTTTCTGCATCGACCCAGCCATGCGAAGTTTCTCTCGACAACCCAGCGCCGAGTGATAACGACAAAGCCTGTCGCTGCACTTGACCGCCTGACTATCTCAATAGCGGGTGGGCAGTTCATCCTCTGCAGTAGTACCAGTTCCAGCTTCCATCCCGCATAGCCACCATCGGCGAACAGGTTCGACCCGGTTAACCGCACAATGAGCGACCGACCGGAGTTGTTTTGCAGATCGCCCAAGCGTTGTTGTATAACTCATACCGGGGCCGTTCAATTCTTACAGGCGCATTGCTCGCGATCTCGGCGACAGCTCGACCACGCCTGGAAAAGACAGCGCCGGGTGCTACTTATCGTACGTAAATCACAGATCGTTCGCGTATTTATTACAAAGAACCATCGTCAGCACACCTATTTCTTTGCATCTTGTTTTCCCGTGTTCAGCACCAAATATCAACACACTCATTTTGGCGAGTTGCAGCAAGGTCAGAGGTGCAATGCATTCAGAATCTGCGAGCATGAACCTCACCGATATAATCAGAAATGCTACAGGGTTGATGAACAGGATTTCCAGCTATAACCTCACCGGTGGCTGGCAGAATGTGCAATGTCGGGTAAAGTGAGGGAGCAGGCGATGTTTGCGGGACGTTTCAAAGACATGAGGGCAGTGGTAACCGGCGGCGCTGCCGGTATTGGTGCAGGTATAGCGAGAAGGCTTGCAGATGAAGGTGCTGAGGTCTGCATATGGGATCTTGATGCCACCGCGATTGAGACGTTGGCTACCAGCCACCCATCCATTACTGGCATCGCACTTGATCTGGCGGATTTCGCATCAGTTGAGCGCGCTTCGGTGCAAACTGAGTCTGCAATGGGTGGCATTGACATTCTGGTCTGCAGCGCCGGGATTACAGGTCCTAACAAAAAAACCTGGGACTACGATGTGGTAGACTGGCGGCGGGTGTTTGATGTCAATGTTCACGGTGTTTTCAACAGTTGCAAGGCTTGCGTGCCAGTAATGATAAAGGGCAACTACGGTCGTATCGTCAACATAGCCTCGATTGCAGGCAAAGAAGGCAATCCTAACGCTCCCGCTTACAGTGCCTCCAAAGCCGCCGTTATTGGCCTTACCAAATCACTTGGCAAGGAGCTGGCTGACAAACCGATCATTGTAAACTGCGTCACACCGGCTGCTGTGCGGACGGCAATCTTTGATCAAATGAGCGAGGAACACATCGCCTTCATGTTGTCAAAAATACCTATGGGCCGCTTTGGGACAGTGGACGAGGTAACAGCGCTTGTTACATGGCTTGCCAGCAAGGAATGTTCATTCTCGACTGGTGGTGTGTTTGACGTTTCCGGTGGTCGAGCAACTTATTGAGTTTCGGTCATGTATGAAAGGCGTTGCGGGTTCCATGCCGGGATGATCGCTAGTTTTCCAAATTTGCCCCATCCTCACCAGCAATCACTGCAGAGCTATCCTGTCTGAGCTGGTGAAACCAGTTAAAGAAGTCAAACCGCTTGCTGGCTTCTGCGCGAGCCCCATCGATTCCCATGATTTTGATCTAAAAAATAAGACGATGGGGTATGGCATCCAACGTTCGGGCGTCTCGCATTTGGCAGGGTTGTCCTAAGCTTGTTGGATGGCGAGGTCCCGCAGCATGCAGGCATCGGGCCGGCCTGAATAAAGCAAGCCTGCGACTGAATTTGGAGGAAAACAATGAAGAAGGTACTATTGGCCTCTGTTGCAGCTGTCGCGCTCTTGCTTCCGACAGCCACAATGGCCCAGGAAGGCACGGTAAAGTTTGGCGTACTTGTGGCACTGGAAGGCGCATTTGCCGAAGGTGGTGCAGATGGTGTGCGCAATGTTGAACTTGCCATCAAGCAAGCAGGTGGTACAGCGGGTGGCAAGAAAATCGAATTTGTGGTCGCCCCCACTGACACGACACCTGATACAACCATTCGCCAGGCCAGAAAGCTGATTGAACAGGACGGCGTAGACATCATCCTCGGCCCACTTTCCGGGTCCGAAGGTATCGCGATGCGCGACTATGCAAAGACGATACCCAACAATACTGTTATCAACGGAATATCGGGTGCCCTTGAGACTACGTGGGTAGATCCAGCAGAAAACTTCTTCCGCTTCAATCTTGATGGTGCGCAGTGGGG
>JBAUGO010000508.1:0-19513 GCA_049679775.1 Anderseniella sp. | reverse complement strand
GTTGTGTACCGCAATTACTTCTGGGCGGTATTTGTTGGCAGGAAGGCTGACAAGTGATGATCTCCTCGAGAGCACGAAATATGCTGTGGTTATTGCTGTTGGCGGGAGCAGGGCTATTCGGGTATGGCCAATTGTCAGCAGGGCCTGCGCAATATGTGCTGGCTGTGAGTTGGCAGCCTGCGTTTTGTGAGGGCAAGTCTCGTGTGCCCGAGTGCCGCTCGCAAACACCTGACAGATTTGATGCCTCGCACTTTACACTGCACGGGCTTTGGCCACAGCCGCGCAGCAAGGCCTATTGTGGTGTGAATGAACAAGATATCGGGCGAGACAAGAAGCGTCGCTGGCATGATCTGCCTTGGGACAGGCTGGAGGAAGAAATCTGGCGAGAGCTGCAAATGGTGATGCCAGGCACGCGGTCCAGTTTGCACAAGCATGAATGGATCAAGCATGGAACCTGTTATGATGGATCAGGCCAGGCTGAGTATTTTGCGGACGCACTGCTGATGATGAGGGCGCTGAACGCCTCGGCAGTGCAGGCACTTTTTGCCTCAAATGTAGGGCGGGAGGTAACCAGTGCGCAAGTTAGAGCTGCCTTTGATGAAGCCTTTGGTTTGGGTGCTGGTGATCGTGTACGCCTGTCGTGCAAGAATGATCAGGGCAGGCGGCTTATCGTGGAGCTGACAATTGGTCTGTCCGGCAAGATTGAGCCTGGGTCAAGCATGAATGAGCTGATTGCCGCTTCTTCTGCAACGGAGCCTGGATGCCCATCTGGAGTTGTCGATCCGGTGGGGCTACAGTAAACTCAGTATAGATCAGGGATTCTCATCCGCCCTATTTTGGAGACTGTCATGGCTGAACTCTTCACTTTGCAAAACCTTTTCACGCTGTTGGTGCTTACGGCACTTGAGACAGTATTGGGTTTTGACAACCTGCTGTACATCTCCATTGAGGCCAAACGAGTTGCCGCAGAGAAACAGAAATATGTTCGCCAAGTAGGCATCATCCTCGCAATCGCCTTGCGTATCATTTTGCTGTTTGTCGTGCTGCAGATGATCACTGCATTCCAGTCATCCATATTCAAGGTTGACCTTCCATTTTTTCATGCAGATGTGAACGGTCATTCGATTATCGTTTTGCTGGGTGGTGTTTTCCTGATCTACACCGCACTGAAGGAGATTTTCCATATGCTCGTGGTGCATGATCTCCACGATGAAAATGGTAAAAATGGCCGGGCGCAAAGAACCGTAGCTTCGGCCTTGTTGTGGATTTTGATCATGAACATGGTGTTTTCATTCGACACCGTATTATCAGCCATTGCCCTCACAAAGGTGTTCTGGGTGATGGCGCTGGCCATCCTCATTTCGGGCATTTTAATGGTGGTCATGGCAGAAACCGTAGCGCGTTTCCTTGAACGCAACCGTATGTATGAAGTGCTTGGTCTATTCGTGTTGCTGCTGGTTGGTGTCATGCTGATGAGTGAAGGCGGGCATTTGGCTCACCTGAAATTCTTCGGCTACGAAATCGAGGCAATGAGCAAGGCAACCTTCTACTTTGTGCTCGTGACGCTAGTGCTTGTTGATGTGGTTCAAGGCCAGTATCAGAAAAAAATACTGGCAGAGCAGACGCTGAAGCGTGAGGCCCATCAGAAGGCCGGCTAAGGGTAGACCATGAGTTATCAGGTGGTTTTGATGCTGTTTTGAGCATTCCAGTGGACTTTTTGACCCGAATCGCATTTCCTTTTCCTTGCGTCACTCATGACGCTGGGGAGAACATTGAAAATGTCTGATGTGAAGACGGAATATTACGAAGATAAAAAGGGTGAATGGCGCTGGCGCAAGACTCACAAGAACGGCGAAATAATCGGAGCCTCTTCGGAGGGCTATGTTGCCAAGAAGGACTGTCAGGCTAATGCCAACCGGGGCAACAAACCAGGTGACAAGTGGGAATTCTACAAAGACAAGAAGGAAGAGCACCGCTGGCGCCAGTTTGCGTCCAACGGCAAGCAGGTTGGTCGCGCAACAGAAGGCTACAAGGCCAAGAAGTCTGCCGAGGCCAATGCCATGGCAAATGGATGGCCCGGCAAGGCCTGACGCCTGTTTTGACCTTTCAAGACAATTATGACCCCGGGGTGTGGCATATCCATGCGCTCACATTCCGGGGTTATTTATCCAGCAACGACACTCAAGCCTGCTGAGGGCCGGGTAATTCGAATAGCGGCTTCGGTCCGGTCAATCAGTCTTTCGAACTTGCTCGACAAACCGATATTATCATTCAGGAATGCGATCATATCGGCGCGTGAAATTGTCAGCACGGCAAGTTCATTGGCAGCTCTAAGCGTTACAGGCGAGGGTGCATTGGTCAGGAATGCGCGGGTGAAGAATATTTCTGACTTGTTCAATTCCTGGACCACATGCTCGGTCTCGTCACGGTTTTCGACAACCGAAATATGGCCATCGAGCACCAGGTGGATTTCATTGAATTCACCGCCTTGCAGCTGTAGGTCTTCGCCTTGGTCATAGAGCTCAAACTTCGCCTTGCGTGCGAGCAGGTCCAGGTTTTTGGCATTTGCGGGAAAGAGACCGCTGCCTGTTAGAGCGTCGATTTTTTCATCAAGGCTCGGGTTGATGTCAGCAGAACCAGAGCGGTAGAGGCGATTTGTTTCACCAGCCATTTCAATACCGCGGCGCTGGCAGACATACCACAACCTGCGAAGAAGATCGGAATGGGCCTTGAAGCCTGTCTCACGGCTGGTGCTGTGATACATCAACTCGTATTGCATGGCCTCGTTGCTCATGCCGATCAACTCAATTTCATGAGGAGGATGGAGCAGCACCTTGTCCACACTGCGTGCGGTTTCATCAAGGGCGGCAAATACTGCATCTGGTGAAGCAGTATAAGGAAAGCTGAGAACAAGTTCTTCGGCAACGGTTCTGCCTTGGGAACCTTGCACCTTGAAGGCCTGTTTTGACAATTCCGAGTTGGGTATCACAACGATGGAATTATCTTCAGTGAGAATGGTGACCGAGCGCCAGTCAATTGCAATGATCTTGCCTTCGTCATCGCCAACCCTCAGCCAGTCTCCTTCCTTGAACTGCCTGCCGGACATGATTGATACGCCCGCAAACAATCCCGATAATGTATCCTGAAGGGCAAGGCCGATCACGACCGAGCCAACACCCAGGGCAGTGAGCAGTGCTCCCAGATCTATCGACCAGATGTCAGAAGCGACAAAGGCCGCGCCTACCATGACGAGAAACAACCGTATGAGATCCAGAAGCAGGCCAGGTGTTCTCGCCATCCAGTCGGAAGTTGATGATGTGGATCTCATGGCCACATTAAGCGCAGCCAGCGCAACGTTCATGATGGTGATGGCAATCACTGTCAGAATAATTTTTGATGATGTTGTAGTGTCAGGTATTTCGGCTACCCTGCTCATGAGCAGGTAGATTGCCATCAACGGCAGCACGGTGATCTGGATCAGGCGCAGGACTTTTGCAGTCTCGGGGCTGGTACGTTCAAATATGCGCTGCAATTCAGCAATCAACAAAGTCGACAGTGGATAACCAATGGCAACAATTGCCGTCCAGAACACAGCATTATTGTCAAACAGATTGCTCATTCTCCTGCATCCAGAAGCTTGATGTTCTTACCGTCTGTGTCTTGCAAATTCCGTTTCGCAATATTGGACAATCGAATGGGAGTTGATGCCTTGCCAAGTGCAAGCGTCCGCGCCTGAACCACACATTCACCAAGGATTTCGTACACAAACCTGCGTCGGCCAACGATACCAACATCAACCTCGCCACAGTCCATGCCAACCCGCAGGCTGAAGTTCGCATTGTTTGCCTTGTTGAAACGATCCGTGATGGTGAGCATTTCGAGAGCAAAATCATAGGCTCGCTGGGTATGGTCCAGTCGTGGTGTCGGCAACCCGCAAGCCGCCAGATAAACGTCACCAACGGTTTTGATTTTCTCAACGCCATGACGTTCAGCGGCTTCATCGAAACCGTCAATCAGTTCGTTCATCAGACGGATCATTTCTCCGGCATCGACCACTTTCATGACCGAGGTGAAACCATCAATATTTGCGTAAATGGCGGTTACATTTTCAAAGGTATCAGCAACGAATGTGTCGCCTTCACTCACTCTTGCGGCAACGGCCTCTGGCAAGATTGAGCGCAGCAGGTTCTTGTATTCAGAAGTCTTCGCTGCAATGACTTCGTTGCGCTGCCTGATGCCATCGATCATGTCGTTGAAGGCGGATGACAAAACAGCAAACTCATCAGTGCCAACAACGGATAGACGGTGGGTATCATCGCCTTGTGAAACGCGTTCAACACCTTCCTTCAGCCGATTGATCGGGCGCAGGAAGGCAGCTGCCGCCAGCAATGAAACCAACGTTAGTGCGATGGCAATCCCTCCCGTCAATAACAGGATGTTGCGGCGAAGATCGGTCATCGGGGCTTGTGCTTCTGCCAGATTTTTTTCAGCCAATATGGCCCATTGCAGGCCAGCTACCTCAATCGGTGCATAGGCGGACAACACTTCGGCTTCCCGAAAGTCACGCACAATCTCCAGACCGGTTTCGCCGGAAATGGCCTTGCGGGCGGTCTGTGTGTTGACGGTCTGGTTCAAGATTGTGGTTTCAGTGCGTACAACGAAGTGGCGTTGCGCTTCTGGGGCATTTGCTGCCACCAGTGCTTCGATATAGCCAAAGCTGTCTTCCAGATAAAATCGGTTGTCGGTGCGCAGCTTGTAATCCGGACCCACAAGGTAGACTTCACCACTATCGCCAAGGCCTTGCTGTTTCCATTTGCGATCAGATGTCAGCGTGTCATTCAATGAGGTGATCGACAGTTGCCCAACAGCAATTCCCCTGAGCTCATTGTCTCGCAATACAGGCATGGCGATGAACGATGCCGGTTGCAGCTTCGATGGCTCGTAGTTGGAAAAGTCCGTGATGATTGGCCAGGTTGTTCCCGGGTTGTCACGCGCAAGACGGAATGCCCGGGCCAGTCCTGAATTACGATAGGGTCCAGTCTCAAGATTGGTGGCGAAGTCCACTTCCTTGGAAAAACTGTACAATACGTCACCCGTCTTGTGGTCAATCAGGAACAGGTCGTAGAGGTCCAGTTGGGACACTGCACGGGACAGGAGCGGATGCATCCGATCGTGCACGCGGCCATAGACATCGTTATTATCTGTCTGTGCCGTTTTCCGGCCTGATTGACCATCGGTAAGCTTGTCTTTGATGCGCTTTTTATCAACGATATAGTTGTACTGAAGGCGCCTTGCTGGCCTGTTCTGTGGCAAATAATCATCAACGTTCAGTGTCTGCTTGTTGATTTCAGTCAACTGGGGCAGGAACCTTGTCTGGTAATGTTTGTACAGGGCCTCGAATTCGGACTGTTCGAGCACTTGCCCGCTTGCGCGAAAACCATTCTCGAACTGGTTCAAGGCGTCTATCAACTGGGACTGACTGGCGAAGACAGCAAATGAGCTTTGCTGGTTAGAGAAATATCGTTCAACTTCCGCCTTGCGGGTTTCACGAATGGTTATGAGCTGGTCATTGATGGATGAGCGCAGTGCATCCGATGCGCGCAGCAAGCTGATGGTTCCCAGAATGACTGCACCACCAATGCCGGACAATAGCAGCAGGATCAATAGTTTGGACCGTATCGACAGGTGGCCAAGCATGGGATGTAAACACTCTCAAAAGTTGTAACTTCACGTTGTGCTATGGTTCACTGCTTACAGGTGCAGAGTCAATGATCCTTGCGCGTATCGTATGGCTTACGCTAGAACCCGCACAATCATATTACAGGCATTTTGCAAAGAGAGGCACGAGCCCACATGGCGCGTCAATTTATCTATCACATGCAAGGCATGACCAAGTCCTATTCCGGCGGCAAGAAAGTGCTGGAGGACATTCACCTGTCATTTTACCCGGATGCCAAGATCGGTGTGCTTGGCCCGAACGGAGCGGGCAAGTCAACGCTGTTGCGCATCATGGCGGGGATAGACAAGGAGTTTACAGGAGAAGCCTGGCTTGCCGATGGTGCAACCTGTGGATATCTGCCGCAGGAACCGAAGCTGGATGAAACCAAGAATGTCATGGGCAATGTGATGGAAGGTGTGGCTGAAAAGCAGGCCATTCTGGATCGTTACAATGAACTTGCCATGAACTATTCCGACGAAACTGCTGACGAGATGACGAAGCTGCAGGATGAGATTGATGCACAGAACCTCTGGGACCTGGAAAGTCAGGTGGAGCAAGCCATGGACGCGCTGCGCTGCCCGCCCGGTGATGCGGATGTGTCCAAGTTGTCTGGAGGTGAGCGTCGCCGCGTGGCATTGACGCAACTGTTGCTGCGCAAGCCTGACCTGCTGCTGCTCGATGAGCCGACCAACCATCTCGATGCGGAAAGCGTCAATTGGCTCGAGCATCACTTGCGTGAGTATCCCGGCGCCATCTTGATCATCACCCATGATCGCTACTTCCTCGATAATGTTACAGGCTGGATTCTTGAGCTGGACCGCGGCAGGGGCATTCCCTATGAGGGCAATTATTCTGCTTATCTGGGGCAGAAGGCCAAGCGGTTTGCCCAGGAGAAGCGCGAGGATCAGTCTCGCCAGAAGGCACTGGAAGCGGAACAGGAATGGATTGCCGCATCGCCAAAGGCTCGTCAGGCAAAGTCCAAGGCGCGCATCAAGGCTTATGATGAGTTGATCAAGGCAAATGATAATCGGCTTAAATCCACCTCCGCACAGATCGTTATTCCGCCAGGCGAGCGCCTCGGTGATGTGGTGATTGAATGTGAAGGACTATCGAAAGGTTACGGCGAACGGCTGTTGATTGATGGATTGGAATTCAAGCTGCCGCCTGGTGGTATTGTTGGTATTATCGGAGCCAATGGCGCAGGCAAGACCACGCTGTTTCGCATGATCACTGGTCAGGAAAAGCCCGACGCGGGTGCCATTCGCGTTGGTGAGACGGTGCAGTTGGGCTATGTGGACCAAAGCCGTGACCAGCTTGATGCGAACAAGACTGTCTGGGAGGAAATCTCAGAGGGGAATGAGATTTTCTACCTTGGCAAGCGCGAGCAGAACAGCCGTGCCTATTGTTCGGCCTTCAATTTCAAAGGTGGTGACCAGCAGCAAAAGGTGGGCTCTTTGTCAGGTGGTCAACGCAACCGCGTGCATCTTGCCAAGATGCTGAAGAAGGGCTCGAACGTTCTATTGCTCGACGAACCCACGAACGATCTCGATACTGAAACACTGGCAGCGCTGGAAGAGGCGCTTGAAAGTTACGCCGGTTGCGCTGTGGTCATTTCGCATGATCGCATGTTCCTTGACCGGCTTGCCACGCACATTCTTGCATTTGAGGGTGACAGCCATGTTGAATGGTTTGAAGGCAACTTTGCTGACTATGAGGAAGACAAGAAGCGCCGGCTTGGAGCCGATTCCATCATGCCGAAGAGGATCAAGTACAAGCAGTTTTCCAGGTGAGTGAAAGCAATAGTGCCGATGTGATCATTGTCGGTGCTGGGCTGGCCGGACTGACGGCAGCCCATCTGCTTGTTGAAGCGGGCAGGTCTGTCATTGTTCTGGAAGCAGCAGGCAGGCCCGGCGGGCGCATACAGTCATTGACTGATCCCGAGACAGGGGAGGATCTGGGTGACCTTGGCCCGTCATGGGTATGGCCACCATATCAACCTGTTGCGGCAGGTTGGCTGCATCGGCTGGGTATTGGCACCTTTCCCCAGTATGAGACAGGCAATGCCGCACTGGACCATGGTCCTGGCCAGACGGTTCAGTATCAGGGATTGCCCGGCCAGCTTGGCATTGCGCGGATTGCCGGTGGGCCAAAGGCATTGGTGGACAAGCTGGTTGCCGGCCTACCGCAAGGCGTTTTGCTGACAGGCCATGCGGTGACGTCAGCTTCACAGGACAAGACATTCGTCACGGTTGAAACCGCACGTGCCGGTTTTTCCGCGCGGCACCTCATACTTGCGGCACCATTGCGAGTGGTTCTGCAATCGATAGGTTTTTCACCTGCGCTGCCAGACGCGCTGTTAGAGGCCATGCAGGCGACACCGACGTGGATGTCGGTTCATGCCAAGGCGCTGGTTGTATACGAGCAGCCGTTCTGGCGAAAAGCTGGATTGTCCGGCAGAATTGTAAGCAGGGCAGGTCCACTGGTTGAGGCGCATGACATCAGTGGTGAGGATGGCACGCCTGCAGCCATTTTCGGGTTTGTGGGCTGGCCGCATGACGTGCGTGCGCAACATGGCAATGAACTGGACAATCAGATTGTTGCCCAGCTGGTGAGGTGTTTCGGTGATGCAGCAGCACATCCCGCCTTTGTTCACGTAGAGGACTGGGCAATCAATCCACACATCTGTTCACAGTCTGATCTGGCAGGTGAGATGAAACATCCGGATGTTGGCCCTGACATATTTCGTGATATGCATGGCCGGATGCAGTTTGCAGTGGCGGAAACATCGGACATCAGCCCTGGCCTGATTGAAGGTGCGCTGTCAGCGGGTATGCGAGCAGCCAGAACGGTTATTGACCAAACAGGTGAGAGTTGAAATGCCAACAGCGATCAATGACGGTATCAGTCTGCATTATGAAGATAGCGGTGGTTCCGGTACCCCCGTCCTGTTCCTGCATGAATATGCAGGCGATCATCGCTCATGGGTAGGGCAAGTCAGGTCACTCAAGCATCAACACCGCTGCCTGACCGTGTCAGCCCGCGGCTATCCGCCGTCTGACTGCCCTGATGATCCTGCAGCTTACAACCAGCAACTCGTGAACGCCGATGCAATTGCCGTGCTTGATGCAGCCGGTGTGGACAAGGCGCATGTTGTTGGATTGTCCATGGGGGCATTCACGGCATTGCAGCTTGCCCAGTTTCATGCTGACAGGGTGTTATCCGTTACGTCGGCGGCAGGTGGGTCCGGGTCTGCCGAAGACGCTACCGCCCGGCAGGGTTTTGTTACCGAGGCGTTGGGACTGGCGGCCATGATGGAAAAGCTTGAAGCCGTTCCGGCTGAGGCCATGTGCAAGGGGCCAACCCGCATTCATCTGCAAGCCAAGGATGACGCAGCCTGGAAAATGAGTGTTGCTCATTTGGAGTCACATCCGTGGCAGGCAGCTGCGCACATGTTGCGTGGGGTGCAGGTGGGGCGACCATCGCTTCGCGATCAGGTGGACACGCTGGCCGTGGTGCGAACACCGGTCATGCTGATGGTAGGTGACGAGGATACTTCATGCCTGCATGTGAATGTGTGGCTGAAACAGATCATGCCTTCCGCACGGTTGATGGTTTTCCCGGCTTCAGGCCACGCGTTGAACCTGGAAGAGCCTGAATTGTTCAATACTTCACTTATCAGCTTTCTGCGTTTGGTTGACAGCGGCGGCTGGGGTCCGCGCGACCCGCGCACCATGCCAAAAGCCGGTGTTCATACTGCCTTGGGCCTGGGTGATAAATGAACTGATTGCCAGTATACTGTCGTTACGGTATAATTTATGTTCCGTGGTCGGAAAATAATCCGGGGAAACTGTAATCCGGCCCATCAAGTCAAGTTGAGGCACTGAAATGGCTGACAGCTCAGTAAATAAATCGGGTTCAGGCCTGGATCAGTTGCGCAACTGGCTACAGAGAAAATTTGTTCATTATGGAGAGAAGTTCAGTCGTCGCCTGGGTACATTCCTGGCCGCTCAGTCTACCATTCCAACCACGCCCTATATTGACTGGCATCACATTCCAGAATTCAAATACCTCATTGATAATACTGACAAGATACGTGAAGAGCTGAAAGGCATTCTCGAACACCGTGAGCATCTGCCGCAATGGCATGAGCTATCGCATGATCAGCGAGGCTTCAAAAGCACCCGGGACTGGAAAATGTTCATGCTGTTCGGCTTTCGAAATCGGTTGAACAAGAACTGTGCGAAAGCCCCGATTACTGCTGAAATGCTGGAGAAGATACCGGGGATGCAAACCGCCTGGTTTTCCATCCTAGGTCCGCAATCGCACATCAAGGCGCATCGTGGTGTGACCAAGGGCATACTGACCTGCCACTTGCCGTTGATTGTGCCTGAAGCGCGAGACAAGATTGCCATTCGGGTTGCAGGCGAAGTGCTGCATTGGACGGAAGGAGAGATGGTGATTCTCGATGATACCTATCTCCATGATTCCTGGAACAACTCCGACGAAGAGCGCGTCAACCTGATTGTGCATGTTGACCGGCCTATGCGCTGGCGCGGGCGAACCATGCACAATTTTTTCTGTTGGGTGTTGAAAAAGAGCTCTTATTTCAATGAGCCACGCAAGAATATGGCCAATTTTGAGGATCATTTTGAAGCTGTCACCATGCGCGCCAACCAGACGCTTGAGAAGCTGAGTTTGCCTGACCAGAAATAATAAATTGCCCGTCATGGGTGGATAAAGCATAGTAATGACAACGAGAGCGGTAAACCGTTCCGGGGAAAGCGAGAACAGAGTATGAAGAACGCCCTGCGGGTGTGCACTAGTGCGTGCGCCATTTGGTATGTTGTTGCGGCAGGAACTGTTGCTGCCACGGCGGAGCCTGTGTCTGTATCGGTAACAACTTCCTCGCAATATCAGTTTACCAAGGTTGATCGCGGCTTTGCGCCTGTGCCTGGTGCTGATGACCTGAGCATGCATTCAGCCATTTCTGAAACGGCCGTCCAGGTCAAACCCCATGGCAGCCTGTTTGATTTCCAAGGTGATTTGTCGGTAGCCAATAACTGGTTCTCTGGCGATTGGGCTGGACAACAGACAACGGATTGGCATTTGGGCATGGCGCTCTACGCGCGGGATGAAAACCTCGGCATTCTGGGTCTGGAAACAGCAATCGGTGGGCTTGAGGGAATATCCGGGACGGATAGAAAATCATCTGCCAGCCTGCGCCGCGTTGGTGTCAGGGCTGATTATTTCTGGAACGACCACGTCACGTCGATCAATCGGGTGGGTTATGTCAGCCTCGATGGCCCGGTTTACAATATGGAAGGGCTGTACGGAAATGCCGGGGTCAACTGGTATCTGAGCGAAAATTTGGCCGCCAAAATTGATTTTGACTATGCCTTGTTGAACGTTACGGGCAGGCCGCAACTTGAGCTCTGGGCAACTACTGTGGAAGGCGAGTATATTGCCGGCCAGGTTTTTGGCACTGATGCAGCTTTTTTTGCTGGCGCGCGCATGTCAGAATTTGAAACTGGTGGCCCCTGGTATAACGAGTTTCAGGGCTTTGCCGGCGTGAGGATGTATTTTGGCAACGCAACCACACTGCGGGATCATCACCGGTCGGGACCTCAGGAAAACAATGCATTGGTGCTTGAGCGGTTGCCGTTTGCAATGCCTTATTAGGCAGCCTGGTCGTTCATCATCTCCGGGGCAATTGAGTGACTTTGTGGCTGCTTGACCTCTTGACCATAATCTACAGATAACAAGGCGAGCTGTTGCAGCAGGTCATCCCATGGGCCAGGCGTGACAACAAGGCTATCAACCAGCATGGTGAAGCTTTGATCCAGGCTGGCAGGGTTCTCTGACATGCCAACGATTGTAAAGTTGCGCTCACGAGCGCTCTCAAGGACTTTTCTGACATTTTCCTGGATGTCATGCTCCTGATCCAGGTTGGCAAGTACAAGACCATCGGGATGATTGTTCAAGGCCGTCAACGCTTGCTCATAGGTTCCGACATGTCTGATTTTATAGCCTCTCTTGTTCAGTTTTACCTTTAGAGCATGCCCAACACCTGCATTATTGTTGACCAGCAGGATGCTGGGGCCTGATGGATTTGTTACAGGCTCCGGAGCAGTTTTATACGTTAGCTGCTCTTGAGGCATGTTCTGAGCGATGATTGGCAGGTTGAGGTGGACAGTGAAGACCGTGCCTTCATGCAATGTGCTTTCAACATCAATCGTGCCGCCCATAAGTGTTGTAATTTCACGGCAAATGGAAAGACCAAGCCCGCTGCCACGCTCTGCGGTTGAGGTGGAGTGGCTGGCCTGTGTATAGCGGTCGAAAATACTTGCAAGGCCCTCAGGTGTAATACCTTCGCCGGTATCTCTTACCATGATTGTCACGCCTGCCTGGTTGTTTGAGGTCAGCTCCGAATTGAGCTGCACCTCTACCTCAACTCTGCCTGAGTGGGTAAATTTCACCGCATTGGATACAAGGTTTGTGAGCACTTGACGCAAGCGCATCGGATCAACGCTGACCAACGTGGGCAGGCGATCGTCAATTGTGCATATGAGTTCAATGTTTTTCAGTTTGGTCTTGCCAATAAAAAGCGCCACAGATTCTTGTATGATTTGCTGCAAATGTGCAGGTTCTGGCCGCATGGTCAGCTTGCCTGCCTCCATTTTTGAAAGGTCAAGACTGTCGCTCAAGAGGGAAAGCAGTCGTGTGCCTGACGTGGAAATCATCTCAGCATAGCCGCGCTTGGTTTCATCATTCAGGTTTTCGGACAAAAGACTTGCCATGCCAATGATACCGTTCAACGGGGTGCGGATTTCATGGCTGATCGTATCCAGAAACACACCTCTTGCCTTGCTGTCTTGTTCGGCGGCTTTGCGGGCGTTCAATTGCTTTTGTATGTCGCGCTTGGTGAACAGGTTGTGCGACAGGCCGTTGAAAGCAATAGCAATCGAGAGACCGCACAATAAGGCAACCAGTGTCAACCGCAGGAATATGGCGTAGGACTGTTCGATAAAGCCCGGCGTATGCGAAACATATAGCGCCAGATCACCTTGTCTGATCGTAACTATGTCAGCATCCGCTTGCTGGATCACGCAATCGCCAGATTGGTGGTCGCTCGATAGTTCCCTGCCACCTGGAAACACAAGCCTGGCACATTTTACCGAAGGTTTGCTGGTAATGGAATTAAGCAGACCGAGGCGTTCGGTTTCTGACACCTTGTCCTGTGCAGACAGCAGCTGAACCGTGTGAAGCAACTGGTTTGATATGCGTGAAATTTCGGTTTGCTGCGAAAGAGCAGCGCTTTGGACATGCTGCAAAGCAATCCAGTTGAGGATGACAACCATCAACACAACGCTGATCGGCACAAGGACATAAACATAGCGCAGGAAGAGTTTTCTCACCCAGGTATCTGAATTCAAGCCTGGAATTTCGCTGGTTTTTATGGTTTTTATCACGACAACTTCTTATGCGTTCTGGTCTGCAAGGAGTTGCAATCTACTTCACAAGTGTTGTCAGTGATTTATCGCAAAAGAGAGAATTTGGATCGTCATTTACTTAAATTGTTAACGATCAACCTGGCTGCGATCCAAAGGCAAGAGCAACAACAATCAACATGGATATGGCCATGGTGATGTTTATGGCTGATTGCGCTCTTGGCGGCAGGTTCAGGGCCTTCAGATAAACGCCCATGCCCAGCCACAAAAAATGAATGGGGATCCAGAAGGCATTGAGGATCAAAACCTTGAAGATCACTTCCAGAGTGTAATTGTCTGGCATGAAGTTGAAACCGGAGAACAATGTGGTGTTGACCGCATAGGCTTTAGGGTTGATTGCCTGCAAGGTGATGCCGTTGCGAAAGCCTGGAGCCTTTTCGGGAGTGATCAGGGCAACCTTGCTGCCGGAAAAGGCAATCTTTGCGGCGAGATAGACCAGGTAAGCGATTGAGGCAAACAGCAGGATGTTTCGCAGGTAAGGAACAGTAAACAGCAACACAGCAAGACCTGTTGCGACGGCCATACCTACTGCAAAATTGCCGAGGCACAGACCCCAAAGATACGAAAAACCGGCCCGGAAGCCGAAAGCTGATCCAACGCCCGCTACACTCAAGACACCGGGGCCGGGTGTGATCAACAGGAAAAAACAGGTCTGCGCAAACTCAATCATTTTGATGCTTGAGCAGTACCTTTGGCAAGTGCCATCCAGGATTTACGGGTGGTGTGTTTATCATACCACAAGCCAATAGCTGGCTGTTGGCGCAACAATTCCTGCTCGCCAACTTCACTGACAAACGCATGTATAGCAGGCATCAGCCAAAGATCAGCCAAGGTGAAACCGCGCCCGACTAACCACTGCCTGCTGCCCATGCTTTCAGCAAGATAGTCAAGGCAGGTATTGGTTTCTACGCATGTTTTCCAGGCTTCACGGTTCTTGCCTTTCAAGAGGTGGCTTAACCTGGTTTCACAAAAGGCAATCCATTGCTCAACTTCTGCGGCTCTGATCACATCGCTTGGAATGAGCGAACGTCCGCCGAAGCGTTTGTCGATATAGCTGGTAATGCCGCGTACGGTGAACAAGCGGATCTTGCCGTGTCTTAAAGCTGGCAAATAGCCATAGCCGTTCTCGCGCTGGGCTGCACGTGAACCAAATGCAACTTCGCGATACTTGTAAGGGATGCCTTTTTCAATGCACAACATGCGGCAAATCTGCACGCCAGCGTGATCTTCAGGTCCGATAATTTCCAACTCAGCCATACATACTAACTCCACCCAATCCTGCTATGGCATATCAGAAACATAGTTTCAACACTGCTGTCGCAGAGTCAGAAATTGCTATTTGGGCACGTTTATTGTGTCAACGGCTGGAATCCATGGTTTGATATCCAGTAATGAAGTCTTGTCGAGAGCATCAGTGGCATCAATCTGGATGCTCCCGCTTTGATGATTGATTGCCGTTATGGTCACCAACGCCAGCGCAATAGGGTTTGGGCGAACAGGTGAGCGCAAGGAAAAAACGCCAGTACTTGTTTCCTTGTGCCGTGGTTTCTGGCGTATCAGGTCACGGCGCGCCTGCCCCATCCAGTAGAGGATGTGGATATGATCGCCAGGGCTTAGCTCGTTCAAGCCGGGACGCCATGCTTCATCTATTTCCAGCGAACATCCTTCGGGCTGGCGTTCACGGGCTTCACGCATGTTCTTCGGGCAATCAGAGCGTGTTTGCCATGGAGACCTTATACAGCCAATGAACACAAGTGATGCGTCACCGACCTCGGTCGCCGGGTCGCGCACCGCAATCTGCTCACCGTCACGAATGTCTGATGCCTGCTCTGAGGTGGGTTGCTTGTTCATGAAGAGCCGTCACTTTTGCTGAGAAAGTCAAAGACAGCATCAAGCTTGCCGCCATTATTATTTATCAACTGATCAAAACTCTGTCGTAATGTCAGGGCTAGCCAGAACCCCTGTACCCGAATGTCGGTAATGCGGTTATTTTTGACGCGAAGCTCAATCTTTGTTGTGCGATCCAGATTGTGTTGCACATAACCTTGAACAATATCGTCAAATGAGCGTGTCACAACAAACGCCTTGCCGCCCAGTTTTTTGCCATGTTTGGCAAGTTCGTTCAGGATCATGTCATTGAATTTGGCAAGATAAAGCTTGTGCCGGGCAGGCTCCAGCTTGCGGCGATGCTTGCCAAGCGCAAATAGCGCAATGGTTTGCATGGATGTGTAATTATTGAGGATTGTTTCGAAGTCTTGGCGCTGAGCACCATTGCGGATCGCGTCAAGGAAACGGTTGGTTGCCTCATGGACAAGCCGCTCATTGGCCTTGTTGCTGGCCGCCAGGCTTGACTGATATGGCGGCATAAGCGCCAACAATGCAACCGAGGTCAGACATATGGCTGCCCGACGCGGAATTTTGCGTGAAGCTGAGGAACGCATCCTAACGATTGAGAGTGTTGACCAGCTCTGCAACTGCGGCCTGATCGCCACCTTTTTTATCAAGAAACCTCTTGAAGATGCCGCGCTGCTGAGATGTCAGGGATACAAAGCCGAGTACCGGGACGCTGACTTTGACATCAGAAACCTTGTAGGAGCTACCAGCTGGGCGCAGTAGAAATTGCACAGTGTATTTTGATCCGGTGCGCAGTGTGACAAGGGTGTTAACGGCGACATCTGCCCCTGCCTTTTTGGCATCAAGAACATCGGCCTTGGCTACCCGGTATTCGCGGGTCTGGTCAGCAAAGTAGCGAGCCATGAAAGCGGTCACGCCATCATAATATGATTTTGACTGGGACTTTTGCAAAAACCGTTGGTACTCGCCCAGCGAGTATCTCGAAATGCCTGGGATATCTGCATGGCGGCGCAAGACACGGGCAAAACTGGTTATTGTTCCTGTTCTGTTGGCGGCCAGAAGATCGTCTGCCACCTGTTTGGTAAAGGCTATGGCAGGATGGTCAGCCGCGCGTGCAGGGGATGAGAGCGTGAATCCGAAAACACCCAAAGCAAGGGTAGTTGCAGTTGCTAAACTAAACATACGCCTGTTCATTAGGTATTTGTCCTTAAAATGAGATGCCAGGAGAGGTGCGCGTTTGTGAAAGCAGGCGCAATCTTCTGCCTATAACTCTGTCACCCTCAACTAATGCCGATTTGCGTGATCAGTCAAGATGGACCGGGTTGTAGAGTGGGGTTGCTGGCGATCACAATGCAGTTTAAACGCACAACTGGTGTATTAGTGTATCATCCAGAACCTCGATGTTACTTTCAGGAACTCTTGATTTATGGCCATGATTGACGAATTGCTGACGGGTTTGCGCGCTGCTGGTGAGGAAACACGCCTGCGACTGCTGTTCATTCTGTCTCGTGGTGAATTCAATGTATCAGAGCTCACGACAATTCTGGGGCAAAGCCAACCTCGCGTCAGCCGTCATCTGAAGCTGATGGTTGAGGCAGGTTTGATACAACGCTACCGCGAAGGTGCCTGGATGTTGTTCAGGTTGAACACCACGTCGGGAAATGGCGGGTTGGCCCAGTCCTTAATCGGGTTCTTTGATACTTCTGACCCACAGGTTGCCCGTGATCTTGAGCGCATTGAACTGATCAAGCAACAACGCCAGGCTGATGCACAAGCCTATTTTGCTGAGAACGCTGAAAACTGGACGGCCATTCGCGCTTACCATGTGTCTGAGGAAGCCGCTGAAACGGCCATCAAGCAACTCGTTGGTGACGATCAAATTGACACATATATTGATCTGGGTACCGGTACTGGCCGGATGCTAGAAATATTCTCACCGCTTGCCAAGGAAGCAACCGGCATAGACATGTCACGTGAGATGCTGACATTTGCACGCGCCAGCCTAGGCAAGGCCGGATTTGATCATGTGCAGGTTCGCCAAGGTGACATCAATGGACTGCCGCTTGAGGATGGGATAGCTGATCTGGTTACTTTGCACCAGGTGCTGCATTTTTTGCCTGACCCCGCCAAAGCAGTTTCCGAAGCGGTCAGGCTGCTGAAACCTGATGGTCGCCTCGTTATTGCGGACTTCGCGCCACACAATCTTGAGTTCCTGCGTGAACAATTTGCCCATCGGCGTTTAGGCATTGCCCATTATGATATGGAGACATGGGCCAAGGCGGCGGGTGCCAGAATTATTTCGCACCAGCAGTTGAACCCACCTGCGCATCTGGTGCAGCAGGGTCTTTCAGTCGTTTTCTGGGTTATCAAAAAAGCCTGATTACCAGAGTTTGTGAAACTCGTTGGTGCGCTGGACATAATCAAGGGCTGCAACTTTATCCCAGACTTTTGCTACAGCTGGACATGCTGATTTGAGTGCTGTGACATCCGGATGCCAGCTTGCCAGCATTGTCATATAGATATCAGCTGCTGTCATGTTTTCACCAGCGAGCCAGGCAGAGGTTTCAAGGTGAGCATCAAGTATGGCAAATGCCTTGTCCATTTGTTCAAGCGCGCGTTGTTTTACACCAGCAACACCAGCTGGATCAGAGGTGTATCGGTCGGAATAGTAAACTCTGAGATCTGCCTCATAGATAACGGCCGGCAGGAAAACCATCCAGCGCAAATACTGCGCCCGCGCCTTGTCCGTAATAGCGGGTGCCAGTTTTGTTTCAGGGTGGGCATCCCCCAGATACAGGCAAATCGCCGCTGATTCAGTCATTGTTGTAGTGTTGTCCAGTCTGAGGGCTGGCACCTGACCTGTCGGGTTTGTCTTCAGGTATTCGGGTGATTTGTGCTCGTTCTTGCTGGTGTCGATATTTATGCGTTGCCAGGGCGCAGAACCTGCTTCCAGCATAACTTCCACTGCGAAACTACCTGTGCCGGGGGATGTGTAGATGTCGTACATTAAAGCGCTCTCCAGTGTCAGATTAAAAGACCATGATATGGTTTAAATCATCCAGACTTTTTAGCTAGTCTTTTGACCATGATTTTCTTGCTTTGGCAGCAAATATTCCAAGCCTTGCCAGCACCCGTTAACCATATTGCCTTAGTATCACCATGGATGGCCTATGAAATCGGGGGATGGTTGTGACTGGCAAATATGCAGCAATGCTGCTTGGAGTTAGTTTGATGGTATTGGGCGCATGTTCGTCCAAACCTGATCTGACATCAGATTTCACCTCTGTCGGAGTGCGCACGCCGTCTGGTCAGTGTGCCATTGATCCACGATCTGTTGCAGATGCAAAGTCGCTTGGCAGTGTTGAGGGGCAGGGCGCTTGCGGCATCAAGAATGCCTGGGAAGTGCGTTCTGTTGATGGAGTTGCTTTTTCAACTCCGGCAAAACTCGAATGTCAGATGGTGGGTGCTACCAACAACTGGATAGGCGAAGTTTTGCAACCTGCGGCGCAGAACGCTTTTGGCGAGCGCGTTGTCAAGCTGACTATTGCAGCTTCATATGCCTGTCGTGCGCGCAACAACAAACGCGGTGGCAAGATTTCCGAACACAGTTTTGGTAATGCTCTGGATGTTTCGGCATTCACGCTTGCATCAGGCAAGGTTATAACAGTTGAAGACGGCTGGAAAAGCTGGGGATCTGATAGTTCATTTTTAAAACAGGTACACGGGCAGGCATGTGGAAAGTTCTCCACGGTGCTGGGGCCTGAATCTGATAGTTATCATTCCAACCACTTTCATTTTGACCTTGGCAAACATGGCAAGTCGGGGAAGAACAACTACTGTCGCTAACTGGATATACAAACGCGATTTTTGGTTGTTCAGTTAGCCTACGATGGCAACATATAAAACATCCAGCAAGTCAAACCTGCCTTACTCAACCGGCGTGATCATGATCGCGATGGCGGGCGTTTGCTGGTCGTTTATACCGCTGGGAATAAGGCTCATCGAGAGCGGTTCGGTTTGGCAGATATTGTTCTACCGCTCGCTTGGCATGTTGCCCATGATCTTCATGTTGATTGTCTGGCGTTCAGGTGGCAAGCCCGTCAGGCTCATTCTGGATGCCGGCTTGCCGGGTGTGCTCGGCGGCTTAGCGTTGGTCGCTGCGTATGCGGGCGGCATTGGTGCAGTACAACTTACTTCGGTGGCCAATGCGGCTTTCCTGTTTGCAACTGCCCCGTTCTGGGCCGCACTGCTCAGCTTCATATTCCTGGGTGAGAGTGCGCGCAAGGCAACGTGGATTGCCATGATTATCGGGTTGGCCGGTATCGCCTTCATGGTGGCTGACAGTTTCTCCTCTGGCAATTGGGCCGGTGATGCAGTCGCTTTGTTTTCGGCAATCGGATTTGCACTGTTCACTGTGGCGCTACGCTGGGGC
>JBAUGO010000507.1:0-1531 GCA_049679775.1 Anderseniella sp. | reverse complement strand
GCCAAGGGCAATGCCAAAGTGACGTTGGATGCCGAAGACGGCGGAACCCGGCTTAGCTATGTCGCCGATGCGCAAATTGGTGGCAAGCTGGCACAGATGGGGGCGCGGCTGGTCGAAGGCGCAGCCAAATCTGTGGCGGACGACTTCTTCGCTAGATTTTCAGCAACCTTGGGGGCGGAACCGGCAACCGTTGCGTCCGAACCGGTTTCTCAACCGGCCGAGGTTGCGATGGCTCCGTCCAGCACAATGAAATGGGTGATTGTCGGACTAGCCATATTGGCCGCGGTCGCGGGGTATGTCCTCTTGTCATGAGCGCAGAGACGGAACGACTGGCAAAAAGGCTCTGGTCTGCGAAAGAGGAGGTGAAAACCTGTCTGCCCGCGGACGACTTTCTCGATTCCGGTGATGTCGAGACGGCATATATGGTGCAAACGCTCCTCACCGAGCGATCCAGAATTTCCGGTCGTGAGCAAATTGGATGGAAAGTCGGCCTTACCTCCAAGGCCGCTTTGCAGGCCTTTCAAACCAAAGAGCCGATGGTCGGCAATATCTATGCCGATACGCTTTGGGAAAATGGCGCGACGGTGGATGCAGGCGATTGCATACAGCCGCTAATCGAGGGTGAACTGCTGTTTCAGCTCGCCTATGTGCCTGATCCGAACGATAGCGATGAGCAACTGACTGCCTCCCTTGCCAAAATTTATGCGGCGTTTGAAATTGCCGAATGCCGGATAGAAGGTTGGGCCAAAACTATAGCGCCCGCCATTGCGGACAATGCCTGCTGCGGGCATCTGGTGATCGGTGAAGGAGCTGATCCCGCAGGTATCGATATGACGGCCATCCCAATGCGTTTGATGGCCGATGGTGAGCATATTTCAAACGGTAGCGGTGCTGCCTGTCTGGGTAATCCGCTGAACGTCTATCGCTGGTTGTTGGAATTTGCTGCCCGCACCGGACGTAAGCTTGCGGCTGGTGACTATATTCTGACCGGAGCGATGGGCCCGGCCCAACCGATGCAGGCCGGTACGCAATATGATCTGACGCTTGGTGGTGTTGGAACAGCAAGACTGATAACCCGATAGAATGAGAAGCTCCGTTGGCGTGCAGGAACTGAAATCCGGCTCGCCGCTGATCGTTGCATGTGCCATCGGGGTCGCTTGCAGCGCGATAGCACTCCCCTTTTACGCAACCGGAGTTGTTACAAAGCCGATCGTCGAGGAATTTGGATGGCAACGTGGCGATGTTCAGTTTGCCATTATCTTCAGCTCCGGTCTTGGGGCATTAACCGCTCCGGTCACCGGGTGGATGATCTCCAAATGGTCCGCGCGGGCAGTGGCTCTGCCATCGCTCGTCGGTCTGTCCATCGGTTTTATGATGACCGCCAATGCCAGCAGCCTTGCGACCTTTTATCTCGGCTATGCGTTCATGGCCTTGCTTGGCGCTGGAACCAATCCGGTCACCTGGACACAAGCGATAACGCGCAGCTTTGAAAAGAAACGCGGAGCGGCCCTGGGCTTGGCATTGGTGGGCA
>JBAUGO010000506.1:0-4097 GCA_049679775.1 Anderseniella sp. | reverse complement strand
AATGAAACAACCTCAGGTGATTGCAGCAGCTCAAGTGGTCCATCACTCATAAACTCTGCCTCAACAGTGAGGTCATGACAAGGCACTGTCACAAGCGCCACAGGGCCTTCCGGGCCAAGCCGCCCCTGGACCCATTCCCCAAAATGACCAGAGACTCGAACCTTCAAGACACGACCTGTTCGTTGGTGGCAATTATGGAGAACGCATTGTCGAGACAACGCAAGCGGGTAATCGAAAGCGGGTTGATTTCGAATTTCAGCCCTGATTCAGGTTGATCAAGCGCCAGCCCCAATGCCGCCCGCGCCGTTCCTGCATGAGCAACCAAAATGATCGGACCTGCTTTGCGCGCCCTGTCAGCATACTCAAGAAGCGCTGGTTTCACCCGTTCAACCATATCCAGAAAACTCTCACCATCTTGTGCCGCATGGCGGGCCAGGGCGTTGAGGGGCAAGGGCCCAAGATCGGGCAAGTCCTCAAAGCGCTTGCCTTCATCGACACCGAAATCCTGTTCCCATAGTCGTTCATCCTGCCTGATCTCGATATCCTTGAAAATGGCCGTTGCGGTTTCGCGGCATCTGCGTGCAGGACTTGCCACCACCGAAGACCCGTCCAGCAAATGACGCAGGAATTGAATTGTCTGTACTTGAGGAAGGCAGGCGGACACGTCTGTGCGTCCACACAAACGACCACCGTGATCGGCTTGTGCATGGCGCAAAATGATCAACTCGTCACGTGCGACTGGAGTCAATGTGCTCTTCCTTTTTGCATTGGTTTCTGGTTTGTCATGTAGGCATGGGAAAGTCGATTCTAATTATTGGTGGTGCCCGATCAGGCAAGAGTACCTTGGCGGAGAGCATGGCTTTGGCGCTTGGTGTACCGGCGATTTACATTGCAACCGCCGAAGCCCTTGACGATGAAATGGCGGATCGCATCAGCAAGCATCAGTCACGTCGCGGGCCTGAGTGGCAAACGCTGGCCGAACCACTGGATTTGTCACGCGCGCTGCGTGAAAGTGATGGACAGGGACCGCGCCTCGTGGACTGCCTGACACTCTGGTTGTCCAACCTGATGTTTGCCGAGCGCGACTGGGAAACAGAAACACAAGCCATGTTGAACACTGTGTCAAACCAGGCATCGCCCGTCATCTTCGTGACAAATGAGGTGGGTGGCGGGATTGTGCCTGAAAACAAACTGGCACGGCAATTCCGTGATGCGGCAGGCATTATGAATCAACAGGTTGCAGCGACGTGTGATGAAGTCTGGCTTTGCGTCGCAGGTCTCCCGGTCAAGGTAAAACCGGCATGACACAAAATCTGAACTTTGACAGTTTCTCGAGCATCACCAAAATCATGGGCCATCTGCCCAAGCCTGATGAGGTTGCGATCAAGGCTGCCAGTGCCCGGCAGATGCAACTGACCAAACCACCCGGTTCCCTGGGTCGACTGGAAGAGCTGGCGATCTTTATGGCCGGTTGGCAGCAGACCGAAACCCCACATATCCAAACAGCGCAAGCAATTGTGTTTGCGGGCAATCACGGTATTTGTGCGCAAGGCGTCAACCCTTTCCCGCAAGAGGTCACCGCACAAATGGTGAGCAATTTCAGTGCTGGTGGTGCTGCGATCAATCAGTTGTGCCGCGTGTCGGATGCAGCACTCTCTGTCATCGCGCTCGACCTCGACCGCCCAACTGCCGATTTCACACAAGGCAGTGCAATGAGCGAAGAAGACTGCCTTGATGCCATGCGCCGGGGGGCCGAGGCAGTGGACAGCGAAGCCGACGTGCTGGTTCTGGGTGAAATGGGGATTGGCAATTCCACTGTCGCTGCCGCTCTTGCCCATGCAGCGTTCGGGGGCATTGCAAAAGATTGGGTAGGTGCAGGAACAGGCTCTGACGCACATGGCATCGCTCTCAAGGCCCGAGTTGTGGCGCAAGGGGTTGAACTGCATCAGCAGGCAAAGGGCCTGTCGCAACTGGCAGCACTTGGTGGGCGGGAACAGGCAGCAATTTGCGGTGCCGTTCTGGCGGCTCGCATGGCGCGCATCCCGGTCCTGCTTGACGGCTTTATCTGTACCGCCGCTACTGCACCTCTTTTTGCGGTCTTCCCCGACTTTCTCGATCATTGTCAGGTCGGTCACGTCAGCCGCGAACCTGGCCATAAGCTTTTATGCGATGCAATCGGCAAAGCGCCGATCCTGTCGCTTGACATGGCGCTTGGTGAGGGCTCTGGTGCGGCCATGGCCTTGTCAATCCTGCGCGGGGCTACTGCTTGCCATAGCGGCATGGCAACCTTCGCAGAGGCAGGCGTAAGCGGGGGATAATCTACATGCAATTCTGGCAGCAAATTCAATTGGCCATGATGATGCTCACCCGACTACCCATTGGGCGTTTGCATGATCCGGTGCCAAAGCTTGCCGAAGCAGCATGGGCTTTTCCACTTGTCGGGTTGGTGATATCGGGCATTGGCTGGTGTGTCCTTCAACTGGCGCTTGTCACAGGGCTAAGTGCAGTGCTTGCCAGCCTTGTGGCTCTTGTCGCAATGGTTTGGGCCACGGGCGCTCTGCATGAGGATGGGTTGGCCGATTTTGCCGATGGTATTGGTGGCGGGCGAGATGCCTCTCACTGCCTTGAGATCATGCGCGACAGTCGTATCGGCAGTTATGGGGTGGTTGCTCTCGTGTTCATGATCGGGCTGAAGACAGCTGCACTTGCCGACATTGCAACCACGCAGACGCTTGCAGCTCTCCTGTTAACTGGTGTCGCCAGCCGTCTGATGATGCTGGTTGTTTTGAGAATTTTGCCAGCGGCGCGCGCGGATGGCTTGGGATATGATGCGTCGAGCCCGCTCACAAGTGCCCTGCTACCAGGTGCCGTGGTAATTGTTGTGCTGGCGATAATACTTGGATCAATGGCCGTGCCTGTTCTGATCGTGATGGGTTTAGCCTCCGCAATCCCGACACTTCTTGCCATGCGCAAGATAAAGGGCCAGACAGGGGATGTGCTCGGCACAGTTCAAAACAGTGCAGAAACGGCCGGATTTGTTGCCCTTTCGGTGCTGATAGCCTGATCGCCTGTCATAAATCGCAACCGGGTTGATCGTGCGATATGTGTAATTGTGCACATCAAGCCCGTTCACAACACCACATAGTGTGATCATCGCATTTAACCCTCACGCGTATATGGAGGACCTGACGATGACACGTTTGAGCAAAATCCTGATTGTTGGTCTTGTAGCTGCAACCAGTATCACAGCATCCGTTGCTGCCGCATCCCTTGTAAAGTCGCCTGAAACATCATTTGGCAGCAAGGTGACCATTATTCACAAATCAGACAGCCAGTGGCCAGTGCAGGGCCTGATTTCGGTGGACGTTTGCAAGCTGAACACTTGTATCGAGGCCTGAGACGTCAAATACCCAAGGCCAGCTCATCCCAGCGCTGGATATATATGGCAAACCACGGGCACAAGCTTTCAGGCTCGCTTGCAAGCAGGTCTGGAAGGTCTGTCACTTTTACCCATTTTATGGCGCTGACCTCGTCGGGGTTCAAGGCATAAGTCAAGCTTGCCTCATCGGCGTGGCCCACAAAAACACTGACCCGTTCATTTTCAATCAGGCCGCCGCCAACATCGGCGCGATAGTCTATCAAGGCCGTCTGGTGCAAAGGTAGCGTAAAGCCAAGCTCTTCTTTCGTGCGCCTGTTTGCAGCGTTCTCGGCGCTCTCACCCCAGTGTGGATGAGAACAACAGGTGTTGGCCCACTTGCCAGCGCAGTGATACTTTGACAATGCCCGCTGCTGGATCATCAGGCGCGAACCTGAAAACACAAAAACCGAGATGGCCAGATGTTGTTGTCCGATCTGGTGTGCCTTCATTTTCTCGATCTGGAACAATGATCCGTCTTCGGCGATAGCGGGGATGATTATCTCTGTGCTCATCTGTTTTGCATCCTTAACCGCCTACCAGCTTGGGTAGAATGAAAACCTCTGATTCAGGTTCCAGAGGGACCATGATGGCATTGGCATATATGCGCCCGTCCACAGACACAGACACGCCACGCTCGATTGCCTGTTTCATTGCAGGATACTCAAGTGCAAGCTGGTCC
>JBAUGO010000505.1:0-8868 GCA_049679775.1 Anderseniella sp. | reverse complement strand
GTTGATGGATCTGGCGCCGGTAAATTATATCTGGCTCCAGAAACGGCCCGGGTTTTTGAAACAGCTCAACAGATTGCGAGTAAGGCGGGCGATAGTTTTGTAACGGCTGAACGTCTGTTGCAGGCTCTGACAATAGAAAAATCAGATGCAAGCGATGCTCTCAAGGCAGGTGGTGTTACGCCTGTTGGCCTTAACAAAGCGATTGATGAATTGCGTCAGGGACGTACCGCCGATAGCGCCTCTGCTGAACAAGGTTATGACGCACTCAAGCGGTTTGCACGAGACCTGACCGAGGTGGCGCGTGAAGGCAAGCTCGACCCGGTTATTGGACGTGATGAAGAAATTCGTCGCACCATTCAGGTGTTGTCGAGGCGAACCAAGAATAACCCCGTCTTGATCGGTGAACCTGGTGTCGGCAAAACAGCCATTGCCGAAGGACTTGCCTTGCGCATTGTCAACGGCGATGTGCCTGAATCCTTGCGTGACAAGAAGCTGATGGCGCTTGATATGGGAGCATTGATTGCTGGTGCAAAGTATCGCGGTGAGTTTGAAGAGCGCCTGAAGTCCGTGTTGTCAGAAGTTCAGGCAGCAACAGGCAATATAATCTTGTTCATTGACGAGATGCACACGCTGGTGGGTGCCGGCAAGGCAGATGGTGCCATGGATGCGTCCAATCTCTTGAAACCTGCGCTGGCACGTGGAGAACTTCACTGTGTTGGAGCAACCACTCTGGATGAGTACCGCAAGCACGTTGAAAAAGATGCAGCACTCGCGCGCCGTTTTCAGCCGGTGTTCATTTCCGAGCCAACTGTCGAAGATACTGTTTCCATCCTGCGTGGGTTGAAGGAAAAGTATGAGATGCATCATGGCGTGCGCATCACGGATGCTGCGCTGGTTGCGGCGGCCAATTTGTCAAACCGCTATATCACTGACCGGTTTCTGCCGGACAAGGCGATTGACCTGATGGATGAGGCAGGTTCCAGACTGCGCATGCAGGTGGACTCAAAGCCTGAGGAGTTGGACGAATATGATCGGCGCATCATTCAACTGAAAATCGAGCGCGAAGCCTTGAAAAAGGAAACCGATACGGCTTCAAGGGATCGGCTTGTAAAGCTTGAAAAGGAACTCGCTGAGCTTCAGGAAAAAGCTGATGTGATGACGCAGGCCTGGCAGGCAGAAAAGCAAAAGCTGAATGCTGCCCAGAAAATCAAGGAAGAGCTTGATCATGCTCGTGCCGAGCTTGAGCGTGCCCAGCGCGGGGGCGATCTGGCCAAGGCTGGAGAGCTTGCGTATGGCACTATTCCGCAACTGGAAAAGAAGTTGGTGGAGGTGGAAGCTGTCTGCAAGCCAGCCAACCCGCTGATGGAAGAAGCGGTAACAGCCAGTCATATTGCAGGTGTTGTATCGCGCTGGACTGGCATTCCCGTTGACAAGATGCTGGAAGGCGAGCGTGAAAAACTCTTGACGATGGAGGTTGCGCTTGCCCGAAGGGTGGTCGGTCAGGCCGAAGCGGTTCATTCTGTCTCAACTGCAGTGCGGCGTGCACGTGCGGGTTTGCAGGATCCTAACCGCCCGATGGGATCGTTCATGTTCCTCGGCCCAACGGGTGTTGGCAAGACCGAATTGACCAAAGCTCTGGCAGACTTCCTGTTTGATGATGAGCAGGCAATGGTGCGTGTGGATATGTCTGAGTACATGGAAAAGCACTCGGTCGCCAGGTTGATCGGTGCACCTCCAGGTTATGTTGGTTATGATGAAGGGGGTGCACTGACCGAGGCTGTCAGGCGCAGACCCTATCAGGTGATCTTGTTCGACGAGATCGAAAAGGCTCATCCCGATGTGTTCAATGTCTTGTTGCAGGTACTTGATGACGGTCGTTTGACCGATGGTCAGGGACGCACGGTTGATTTTCGCAATACACTGATCATCATGACCTCCAATATCGGGTCAGAGTTTCTTGTGGCACTCAAAGAGGACGAGGCTGCTGAAGTTGCCCGTACGCAGGTCATGGAACTGGTCAAAGCTCACTTCCGTCCTGAGTTTCTCAACCGGCTTGATGAGATTATCCTGTTCCACAGGCTCAAGCGGGTAAACATGGGTGCCATTGTTGATATCCAGATGGGTCGCCTGGCAAAGCTGCTGGAGGATCGCAAGATTACTCTCGAACTCAGCGACGCTGCGAAAGATCATCTTGGTACTCAAGGCTATGATCCTGCCTATGGCGCACGTCCTCTCAAGCGCGTGATCCAGAAGCTGGTGCAGGACCCACTGGCAGAAGCCATTCTTGATGGTCGTATTCATGATGGTGAGACCATAGCGATTGATCTGGGCAAGGAGGGCCTTACCTTTAATGGTGAGCCAGCCTTATCAAGCGCTACCATTATACCTGCCGTTGCCAATGATGGTGATGGCAAGACTGCCAGCGTCCATTAAGCGACGCTTGACGACGCGCACAGGGGATTGTCACAAAAACCCTGTTGCGCGCCGGATAGTTCTGCCTACCATAGGCCAATTATGGATTACCTGCTTTGTGAAAAACTCCAGGCCCGTTTGTTGGCCAATCTTGCTGCGCATGATCGCGTGAGCGTGGAGCGAACTGACTTGCGAAAGGCTGCGGTGTGCCTGCTGGTCACTGGTACTGAGGTATCTGGGGATGCCAGTGTTGTAGTCACCTTGAGATCAAGTAAATTGAACCGGCACTCCAATCAGTTTGCTTTGCCTGGCGGTCGGCTGGATGAGGGGGAGGACCACGTTCAGGCAGCGTTGCGTGAAACGCGTGAGGAGATCGGTCTGGATCTTGCGCCTTCATCTGTGCTGGGATTGCTGGATGATCTGGTAACGCGGTCCGGTTTCATTATTACGCCGGTTGTTGCCTGGGCGGGGACTGTTGTTGAGTTTGCTCCTGATCCGGCGGAGGTTGCCAGCGTTTACCGCATACCACTCAGTCAACTGGATCACCCCTCCATTCCGGAAATGGTGTCGGATGATGCGTCTGGCAAGCAGGTCATGTCAGCGGTCTTTCCGGCCGTTGGTCACCGCATGTTTGCCCCAACAGCGGCACTGCTCTACCAATTTCGTGAGGTTTGCCTGCATGGTCGTACCACGCGAGTTGGAGACCTCGGTCAACCGGAATTCACCAGGAGTTAGAAAGATGCACGTCAAAAATATCTCACGATTGTGGGTGTTGATGGGCTTGTTGACCTTGGTCGGACCCAGTGTTGCCTCAGAGATAACACCGTTGGAGCAGGCGGTGAAATCGGTGGTGTCGGTCATGCCTGAATGGCCTGGAAGACCGCCAAATTTGGCAGAGCCAGAAGGTAGTGGGGTTGTGACGGGTGATGGAACCATCATCATCACGGCAGATCACGTACTGGGGCCTTATGCGGTGGGGCCGGATATTTCTGTTCATATTCGAGACCATGATGGCAACATTGTTTCGGCTCGTGTGATTGCTCGCGACAAGGCAACTGACATTGCTGTTTTGAAAATTGAAACGGCGATGCAGCCTTTTGCAGATAATGACGAGGCTCTTGCAATTGGTGATGAGGTTTGCGCCATCGGAAATGCGTTCGGAATTGGGTTGTCACTGACGTGTGGCCGGGTGTCGGCATTGCATCGCTCCGGTACAGGCTTCAACGCCATTGAAGATTTTATTCAAACGGATGCAGCGGTAAACCCGGGCATGTCTGGAGGTGCGCTGGTTGATCGGGCTGGCCGATTTGTTGGCATGTTGTCAGCTATTTTCACCAAGCAGTCGGATGCAAATATAGGTGTCAATCTGGCAATAGACCGATCGTTAGTTATACCGGTTGTTTCTGCATTGCTCAGTGAAGGCAAATTCAGCCCGCGGGTCAGCGGACTGGTCTTTCGTCCTGTGCCGCCGAAAGGCGAGATCGGGAGAGAAGGGCTACTTGTTGTCAAGGTAAGGTCGCAGTCGCCGGGAGAAACTGCCGGACTGCAGGAAGGTGACATTGTCTACCAGCTTGATGATCGGCGTGTTCGATCAGTTGCACAATGGCTTGCTAGCCTGGCTATCAAGCCTGTTGGTGAAGCGCTAATTACAGGTGTTCGAGATGGCAAGGGAATGACGTGGCAGCTGAAAGACTAAACAGGATCCGATCAGCGCATATGCAATTATGCAATCTTCTTTCGCCTATTACGTTCAACTGTCTTGTCTGATGATGGAGAAAACTGCCAGTCACAGTCACATGCCCAGGTTATGAAGTTCTCAATCGGTATTGGTCGTGAGATAAGGTAACCTTGAGCCTGAGTTGCTCCACAGGCTTTCATGAGTGACCAATGGGTTTCTTCTTCAACGCCTTCAACGACCGTCGGAATGCAGAGTTCCTGAGCCAAATGGACAGCGGTTTGAACGCTGACGACCGAAAAGTTGTCTTCAACGGATTTGCGCACGAACGACTGATCAATTTTCAGTTTGGAAAATGGCATGTTCTTGAGACGATCAAGGTTTGAATAGCCCGTGCCATAGTCATCCACCGCTACTCCAAATCCTTTGAGCCTCAACCTTACCAGAACCTCAAGTATCAGGGAGCTGGCTTCGAATGCTGTGGTTTCAGTTATTTCCAGCGTGATCTGAGTGGGCGAAATGCCCTTGTCTCTGCACATCTGCTGGAGCTCATCAGGTAGTGTCTTTTGTTCCAGAAGTTTCGGGTCCCAGTTCAAAGCCAGATTGAATGATGCTCTGTGTCTTGAGATTTCTCTCATGTCTTCAAGAACGGCAGAAAACATTCGCCTGGTCAGGTCGCCCAGCAGGTCATGTCTTTCTGCGCTTTCTATGAAGGCGAATGGTGGAATGACTGTCCCGTCAGTTGCAATAATTCGTGCCAGAGCCTCCGCGCCAACAATGTCACCTGATTGCATATCCACAAGTGGTTGGTAAAATGGCTTGAGGCGGTTTTCATCAAGTGCAGCAGCCAGCTCATCCTTGCTCAATTCATGGATTTTGTTGGCAAAACCTGGTGTTCCATGGTTGTTGCCGGCTTTTACTGCCTTGAGAAACTCTAACAGCATTTGACGTGTAACGGGCTTGCGGCAAAGCCCGGCAAAGCGCATGTGATAGCTTTCTGCTATTCCTATGGTAGCCCGGCAAACCGCCATGTCTTGTGAAGACATGATTGCTATCCAGCCTTTGTATCCTTGTTCAGCCAGGGCAACTATCAGCTGCACGCCATCCATTTCAGGCATGCTGATATCGCTGATCACCAGGTCATAGGCTTCACCTGGTTTCTTCATGGCTTGCACTGCATCAAAGCCGTTCTTGACGGCGTCACAATGCTCCACGCCAAGCGCAAGCAAATGCGCCTGGGCAATCGTCAACATCAGGGGATCATCGTCCACCAAAAGGAGACGGTATGGATACATGTGGCCTCAACCTGTTTTTTGTTCTGCGCAGGCCTCATGAAAAATCACGAAGCCAGATACGCATTGTTGAGTGCATTCTGGCCTTAAAAATTTAAGAAAATAGAAACGCGGTGTAAGGTTTACACGAAAGCTGGTTCTTCAACACGCTACGTCAATCTTGAAGCTGTGTTCTTACAATAAACCGATGATGTTTATTGGGCGCTAGCTTGTGCGATCTGAACTGAAGATGGTGCTTTGTCCATCAACTCGGCAATCTTGTTCTTTTGGCGTTTGAATGCAACAAGATCTGGGCCTGACAGACGGTTTGTCTGCGCGATTGCCACACGGCGTGGATTTACAGGACGGTCGTTCTTACGGATTTCATAATGAAGATGAGGTCCGGTTGAGCGTCCTGTAGTGCCAACATAACCGATAACCTGACCTTGCCTCACTTTTTGACCTTTGTTCAGCTTGGCTGTTTTGCTCATATGGGCATACAAGGTTGAGTATTTGCCATCACCATGCTTGATGATAACAGTTCTGCCATATGCACCATGCCAGCCTGCATGAGTTACCACACCATCGCCTGCAGACAAGATGGGTGTACCCCTGGCGGCCCCAAAATCAATGCCTGTGTGAAGTTTGTTGTAACCAAGCAACGGATGCCTGCGCATGCCAAAGCCTGATGTTATGCGCCCGCCAGATATGGGGGTTGCCATCAGTGACTTGCTGGCACCGATCCCTTTTTCATCGTAGTAGGCAGTTTTGCCATTGCTGTCAGTGAAACGATAATAAATGTGGTCGCGGCCGGCGGACCTGAGCTTGGCATAATGGAGAACTTTACGCTTGGCAGAGGAGCCGCTAAAGGGAACACCATAGAAAAGGTCGATTGTATCGCCTGAGTGAACCTGGCGCTGGAGGTCAAGATTGTGCCCGAGAACTTTCAGAGCGGCGTTAACGACGTTAATCGGTACGCCACTGTCACGGGCAGCTGTATACACTGAGGAGGAAATCTTGGCTCTGGCTCGGAAGAACGGCGAGTCTGAAGCGATCTGTTTGGGCTTGGCCTGCTTCCCGTCTATGGTCGCGATGTAGCGCCCATCTTCATCAGATTCAATGACAATTTCTTCACCACCAGCCGGGACAAACGATACGCGAACAGGGGCAATGACCTCGTTGCCATAAAAATCCCGCTCCTTATCGAGGGTGATGGTATATCTTTGCCCTTCCTTAATGAGCTTGCCAGGATAAATTGGCTCAATCGCAGCTGCAACAGCGCGAGCGCTTTGAAGGGTCACGCCTAGATTGACCAACCGCTCCAGCAGGGTATCGCCAGAATTCAGCACAATTTCTTCGTCAATTGGTTCAGCCGGCAGCGTCATGGTCACGCTGGTCGAATTGGTGCCTTCTGGCAAGCTGGCCAATTCGAAACTGTTATCCAGGACGGTTGGTTCACTATAAGCGAGAGCATCACTACTTGGGGCAGGGTAGCTCAAATCACTAGATGAGGAGGGATCACCGGAGTATTGCCCGCCGATATATGCGACGGACAGTGGTTGCATTGGACTTGAAGAAATGACCTTGGCAATTTCGCTATTGAAATCACTTTTTGTGCTGGCTTGTGCTGCGGTGGTTACAGATGCTGTTGTTACAGGAGCGGTGACATCAGAAACGGCTTGATCGAGAGTTGATCCCGCAGTCCAGTTATAGGCCAGGCCACCGGCAATTGCTGTTGTAAACAACGCTGCCCCAGCAAAGCACAATATCCTGAAGCTCGAAGTCGCTGGTTTTGCAATAGTGAAGAAATCGGCAGAATTATTTGCGAGGTCCTCAACCCTGAGGGCACGCGCTTGGTCGGTAAGTGATGCCTGCTTGCGTGTCCGCAATTTTTTGATCACAGCTTTCAAACCGCCAAATCCCTTAACTCAAGCTCATATCTCTTAGGCAGAAAGCCCCGGATCGATTTTAGTGTATTTGACCAGTATAAATCCGGTCAGCTACTATCACCATAAATGCGTCAAGTCAGATTTCTTGCCAACCCCTGAAGCACGCAAGTAAGCCCATGGCAGGAAAAATCCAAACCGTGCCAGAACATGCCCGTCAGTGTGCGTCATGTCAACCTTTTGTGTGTGCACAAACCTGAAAACACAAGGAAGCACAACGGGTTGAGGAAACTCACACCAGGGTTGAAATTCCGAAACCTGATAGCATTTCATGCAGATACATTGCGCGAATATGGTTTATCAGGAGTTAATTGCTGTAAAAAATGCCGTGAAACCATCGTGGCCTTTTTTTTGCCACATACGGGTCATTGTGAGGCCATTTTTTCTCTGGTGATTTTGATGAAATTCAACATGAAGATGTGGATTTTCAGGTGTTATTTTTTTTGATTTTTTTTCAAAAATGTTGTGAGAATTATTTCGACAGAAGCAATGCTTCCTCGAGAGTTGGCTGAGGCGAGGTCTCAAAATTGATTCCAGCAGGAAATGTACAGAGTTGGGTCAGTTGTATAATGCGTTTGATTTTTGATGTGGAAGCCTACCTCAAACATGCCCTATGTAATATAATGTAATAGGACACAAAGATATCTGCCTGAGTGAAGCCTGATTGAGAGGGCATTGCGAAACAGATTTCGACCTGAACGGCCAACCGATTCCAGGTAGGGCCAGAAATTTTATCGAAAAAATCTCAATTTCGGACAATATATCCGGTGGTGATCTGGTCACCTTGTTATTTAAATCTCACGAATTCGATCAAAAGCGCAGGTTTGGAGTGGTTTTTGGATGTCGAGCAAACTTTTACGAATTATTTGCGACAATCCGCTTGACAGTTGGGTAGGGTCCCTCATATAAACCGCATCACTGAAGAGCGGGCGCCACTCGTTGGCGCGCGGTCTTTTATGTCTCCCGAGACTAGCGGCAATCAAACGGCCTTAAACAGCCGCGAGAGTCTTGCCGCCGAAATTTGGGGACGGAAGCGAAAGCTTCCTTGCTCTTTGACATTGTTGAACAGAGAAAGAGAAACGCAGGCGGCGCGTGTCCTGGCGGTTTCGCGATGAAGCATTCCTTATAGATCAACGAGGGAATGTGGAGTGAGACACAATAGAGACGCAAATTGCCTAGCGTTTAGAGAAGCCAAGCTTTGATCGTCCAAGCAATTGGGCGTGATAAAACATGGTAACTCGTCAATTTAACGCAAACGCAAATTAATTGAACAGTCGACGAGCAATCGTTGTCTGAGCAAAACGTTTCAAACTTGAGAGTTTGATCCTGGCTCAGAACGAACGCTGGCGGCAGGCTTAACACATGCAAGTCGAACGATCCTTCGGGATAGTGGCAGACGGGTGAGTAACGCGTGGGAAACTACCTTTCGGTACGGAATAGCCTCGGGAAACTGGGATTAATACCGTATACGTCCTTCGGGAGAAAGATTTATCGCCGATTGAGGTGCCCGCGTTTGATTAGCTTTTTGGTGAGGTAATGGCTCACCTAGGCGACGATCCATAGC
>JBAUGO010000504.1:0-1815 GCA_049679775.1 Anderseniella sp. | reverse complement strand
TAGTGGCCATGGCAGATTTGAGTTGTTTGCCAAGTGAGACGAAATCACTATCGGACAGTTTCTTGTCACGCAACTGAACGATGGTCACACCGGCCTTGATGGCATCCATCACTGTGGCGACAAGGTCACCATTGCGGCAGTCTGTGGGCCCTGCGACCAGGTAAAGGCTCAAATCAAATTCAGGCTTCATGAGAGTGATACTCTTGACATGCTGGTCAATGTGGCAGGGTTCATGTTGGCCAGAGCATCAATGAATGCGACGGCAAATGTGCCAGGGCCTGAGGCGGTTTTGGCAGCTATTTCTCCGCAGGCACCATAGAAGGCAAGTGCAGCCGTGGTGGCTTCAAATGGATCGTCGGTGGTTGCAGCAAATGCTGCGCAGATGCCGGTGAGTGCGCACCCCAGCGCGGTTACGCGTGGCATGAGCGGGTGGCCGTTGGCGATGCGGGCAATGCGGGTGCCGTCGGTGACTAGATCTACCGGACCGGTGATGCAAACGATCGATCCGTAGTGGCTGACGAGTGATTTGGCTGCGCTTTGGGCGCTGTCCACTTCATCACCTGCGTCAACACCCTTTGCCGAGGAGGTCACGCCGGAAAGTGCCAGGATTTCTGATGCATTGCCACGAATTATGGTTGGACGAAGCGAGGCAATCTGTTTCGCGACCTGTGTGCGGTAGGGGGTTGCACCGCATCCTACGGGATCAAACACCCAGGGTTTTCCAAGCTTTTTTGCAGCATTTGCGGCCACGTGCATTGCCTCCACCCAGGCAGGAGTGAGTGTACCGATGTTGATGGTCAGCGCACGGGCAACCGTCATGAAGTCAGTGCTTTCTTCGCGAGCGTGCACCATGGCAGGTGAGGCACCTGCTGCCAGAAGAACATTGGCCATGGTGTTCATGGCAACAAAGTTGGTGATGTTCTGAACCAGTGGTGCGGCAGTGCGCATGCGTTCAAGTGCGGGAGCGGGGTCAAAGGACATGGCTATCTCTCATTGCTGGTGAAAGAAAGCGCGGTAAGGTTTGAGGCTCCTCATCGACTTCCTTCGCCGGCATTATCCGGATCAGGTTCAAGGGTGCATCTCAGCCAACCATGAAAGGTCAGCGCCCCTGTCGTTGCAGTGCAGAATAGAACAGGCTTTAGCGATTGTCACTCTTCATCATGGCAAGGCAAGGCCTTCGTCCTGCAGCCAGATGGGGTTGGTCCAGGCGGATTTACCAGCAGCGTCACGCACGATAATTCGCAGCCATTTTGAGGGTGGGCAGGCAAGCCAGTCATTGTCGAGTTTGGCAAGGTCCAAGGTGACGTGGGTCAAGCCGCGTCCGGTTCTTGAAACGGTGCGTGATGTGCCGCCATTGATTGAAATGGCGTTCACCGGAGAACACTCGATGGTGATTTCACGTTTGTGAGTGTAAATGGCGTGAATTTCCGGGCCTGTACTGGCGTAAAAATCCCCGGCCTTGAGAGCTGCCAAAAGCGTCTCGGGTTGAAGGTTTTCAGCTTTCACATTTACCCAACCCCCAAACGCATCGTTGTCATGGTCACGAAAATGGGCATCGTCAGTTGCGATGGAAGTGAGGCGATGTCCAGAGGTAAGCAACTGATCCATCAGGTAGAAACCGTCCGCGCGATCACACTCCACAGCGCAGCCATGGTTGTAGATTTCAACTGCATGGGCGATACCCATCATGGCGTTGCCATCCTCAATGGTTAGCTGAGACCAGGCGGGATGAGCAATGGTGACAAAGGCGCCTGCATGTGCGGCGCGCTGTGCCAGTGCAATGCCGTCTTCATCGTCAGCGCGAGGGGGGAAGTC
>JBAUGO010000503.1:0-14238 GCA_049679775.1 Anderseniella sp. | reverse complement strand
ATGTCACCAATGATGCCTGGTTTGGCACTTCCGGTGGACCGTATCAGCATTTGTCCCATGCAAGGTTTCGCTCGATCGAACAAGGTGCGCCGATGATTCGTGCTGCCAATACTGGGATATCTGCAATGATTGATTCTGTCGGCAGGGTTCAATCAAGCTTGCCACTTGGTCAAAAAGGAACGCTTGATACGGTGCTGCCGGTCGGTATGACAGCAACCTTTTTCAGCATTTATGGTGATATTGGTTTTTTGCTAACGCTCGCATTAATGATTTTGTTTCATTTAATTTGTAGACGGACAAAACATTTATAGTGTATCAATTGTGTTGGGGGAATGGTAGAAGCTGGGCACAAAACACCATCCGTACCCCTGTTAACAGCCATTTTTATTTCGGCGTTATTCTGCTTTCGGGCAGATGATTTACACTCAATGATTGCAAATACATGAAATTTCGCTTATTTCGGATTGCAATGTGGAACATGGAATTTGATGTCTAGCAAAGTGCCAAACCCAGTTGATATTCATGTAGGTAGCAGGCTGCGCATGCGGCGAATGCTTGTCGGGATGAGCCAGGAAAAGCTTGGCGAGCACCTCGACCTGACATTTCAGCAAGTGCAGAAATATGAAAAGGGCTCCAACCGGATAAGTGCGAGCCGGTTGTTTGACATGTCCCGTATTCTGAACGTACCGGTTGAATTTTTCTTCGATGAACTTAGCGGTTCATCAAAAGCTGCAGGTTTTGCCGAAGAAGCTGGTTCATTCCAGATGACAGACTTCCTATCCAGCCCGGACGGCGCGCAACTGATCAGGGCATTTTCTGAAATCAAGAGCCCTGAAGTGCGCCGCAAAGTCATCGACCTGGTCAAATCCATTGCCGCAACCAGCGAGCTGGAACAGGGTTAAAGCTGATACCAATTTGAACTGCTTTTTAAGTGTACTTGCGATGGACATGCGCATTGTTGTGCTTGACGCAGCGCGTTTGTCCTGACAAAAGACCCATACCTGTGGGTTGGCATATAAAGAAATCTGCATATGCGGAACCTCAAGCCCCTAATGCGGAGAATTCAATCACATGTCGCGCCAGAATTATCTCTTCACAAGTGAATCGGTTTCTGAAGGTCACCCTGACAAGGTTTGTGATCGGATTTCTGATGAAATTGTTGACCTGGTTTACAAGGAAGCCCGCAAGACGGGCGTGGACCCATGGACGGTGCGGGTTGCCTGCGAAACACTGACCACAACAAACCGCGTGGTGATAGCTGGCGAGGTGAGGGTTCCCGAAACGCTTATCAAGAAGGACAAGGCAGGAAACGTCGTCAAGGATGCATCGGGAAATCCTGTTATCGCGCCTGGTCGTTTCCGCTCTGCAGCACGCCGTGCCATTCGCGCAATCGGATATGAACAAAATGGATTCCATTGGAAAACCTGCAAGGTTGAAGTTTTGTTGCACGCTCAATCTGCCGACATTGCACAAGGTGTGGACAATGCTGCAGATCGTCAGGGAGAAGAAGGCGCTGGCGACCAGGGCATCATGTTTGGATATGCCTGCCGCGAAACACCGGAACTGATGCCGGCCCCCATCTATTACTCACACAAGATTCTTGAATTGATGGCGCAGGCTCGCCACAAGGGTCAGGGCGAGGCTGGCAAGTTGGGGCCTGATGCCAAGAGCCAGGTCACAATCCGCTATGTAGATGGAAAACCAGCTGAGGTTGTCTCAATCGTTGTTTCGACTCAGCACATTGATGCAAGCTGGGATTCTGCGAAGGTTCGCAAGGTAGTGGAACCCTATGTAAGAGAAGCCATGGGTGAGTTACCAATTGCGGCTGATTGCAACTGGTACATCAACCCAACTGGCAAGTTTGTCATTGGGGGCCCCGATGGTGATGCCGGGCTTACCGGACGCAAGATTATCGTGGACACATATGGTGGTGCAGCGCCCCATGGTGGCGGTGCCTTCTCCGGTAAGGACACAACAAAAGTTGACAGATCTGCTGCTTATGCAGCGCGCTATCTGGCCAAGAATGTTGTGGCAGCCAGGCTTGCAGAACGCTGCACGATCCAGCTTTCCTATGCTATCGGTGTGGCCCAGCCATTGTCTGTCTATGTGGACACGCATGATACCGGTAAGGTGGATAATGCTGTTCTTGAAAAAGCACTGCGCAAATGCATGGACCTGTCTCCATCGGGCATCCGCCGACATCTGGACCTGAACAAGCCGATATATGCTTCTACAGCCGCCTATGGTCATTTTGGCCGCAAGGCTCGCCGTGACGGGTCTTTCTCATGGGAAAAAACAGATCTGACCAACTCACTGAAAGAGGCCGTCAAGGCACTGTCTTGATACTGGGCTTGCAAACCGATGTCACAGCTGCGCGAAGACCAGGAGTTTCCTGAGAAATTTTATGGTCGTCGTGCAGGACAATCGCTGCGCGATCATCATTCAAGGCTTGTCAAAACCCTGTTACCCAAATTGCTGGTCCCTGCTGATGGTGATGCGTTGCAGGATCCCTCAACCTTGTTTGATTGTTCTATTGATCAGGTCTGGCTTGAAATTGGTTTTGGTGGCGGTGAGCACCTTGCCTGGCAAGCCGAACGCAATCAGCATGTCGGCATCATCGGTGGCGAACCGTTTATCAATGGTGTGGCAAAGCTGCTCAGCCATATTGAAGCGGCTGATCTTACAAATGTGCGCATCATCGATAATGATATTCGCCCACGCCTTGATGAAATGGCTGCACAGTCAATTTCTCGAGCATTCCTGCTTTTCCCAGATCCGTGGCATAAATTGCGCCATCACAAACGCCGCTTTGTTAATCAGGTCAATCTGGATCGTCTCCATCGCATCATGAAGCCGGGAGCCATATTCCGTGTGGCAAGTGATATTGATGGATATGTGCGCTGGACACTGCGCGAGGTTGAATTGCATAAGGGGTTCCGCTGGACGGCATCGTCGCTTGATGAATGCCGTATCAGGCCAGATGACTGGCCACAGACCAGATATGAGGCGAAAGCTGTTCGCGAAGGGCGAATCTCTGCCTATCTTGAATTTGAACGCTTGTAACGCTTGGGCTTGAAGTCTTTTCCGCTTCGTCGTATATTGCATTCATCAAGTTCATTCTCATAGGTTTTCAAGACGATCTGAAAATCACAAATTCATGAGGGTGGGTCCTGCGGGGCCCGCTTTTTTTGTTGCCTGAACGAGGTAGTTGTATTGATGGTCGACATGACCAAAAGAGCGAAGACGGAGACGGGAGTTGCGGCCAAGGTTGCTGTTCTCGTCGAGCCTGCTATTGAAGATCTCGGTTACCGTCTGGTGCGTGTGCGTATCTCCGGTACGACCTTGCAGATCATGGCGGAGCTCCCTGACGGGTCGATGTCAGTTGGTGGCTGTGAAAAAATTTCGCGCGCCATTTCACCATTGCTGGATGTGAACGATCCTATTTCGACGAAATACAGTCTTGAAGTGTCATCGCCGGGCATTGATAGGCCGCTTGTACGCCCCGAAGATTTTGAGCGCTGGCAAGGCTTTGAAGCCAAGATTGAACTGGCGACACCATTGGCAGGTCGCAAGCGCTTTCGCGGTCGCCTTGAAGGATTTGAGGATGGCGAAGTTCGCCTGTTTATACCGCCGGCGGAAAAGGGTGGAGAAGAAGTATTGATCGGGCTCGACATGAACGCCATTGGCGATGCCCGTCTTGTCATGACTGACGACCTGCTGAAAGCTGCTGGTGAGCGTGCCAAGGCAGGTGAAATGGGTGATGGCACTGAATGGACTGAGGATAATCAAACAATGTCTAGTGACACTATAGCGGAGTGAACAAAAATGGCTGATGTAGCCGTAAGCGCAAACAGGCTCGAACTATTGCAAATCGCTGATGCGGTTGCCCGTGAAAAATCCATCGACAAGGCTGTCGTCATTGAAGCGATGGAAGACGCCATTCAGCGCGCTGCCCGTTCGCGCTATGGTGCAGAGAATGACATCCGGGCCGAGATTGATCCACAAAGTGGTGAGACGAAACTTTACCGTTTGCTGGAAGTGGTCGAGCAGGTTGAAAACGATTCTACCCAGATAACCATGGCTGAAGCACTGGAGCGTAATCCTGGTGCACGCATGGGGGATTTCCTGTCCGAGCCGTTACCGCCCGTAGACTTTGGCCGCATTGCTGCTCAAAACGCCAAACAGGTGATTGTGCAGAAGGTTCGCGATGCCGAGCGCGATCGTCAGTTTGACGAGTACAAGGATCGTATTGGCGAGATCGTGTCCGGTGTGGTCAAGCGCGTTGAATATGGCAACATCATTGTTGATCTGGGACGAGGCGAGGCGATTGTGCGGCGTGATGAAAGCTTGCCGCGTGAAGCTTTCCGCAATGGTGATCGCATTCGCGCCTACATATTTGATGTACGTCGTGAATTGCGTGGTCCGCAGATATTCCTGTCCAGGTCGCGGCCTGAATTCATGGCCAAACTGTTCCAGCAGGAAGTGCCTGAAATCTATGATGGCATCGTGGAAGTTGTTGCCGTTGCCCGTGACGCAGGTTCACGCGCCAAGATTTCGGTTCGCTCAAAGGACTCGTCCATTGATCCGGTAGGGGCTTGCGTTGGTATGCGCGGATCACGTGTCCAGGCAGTGGTAAACGAGCTTCAGGGTGAAAAGATCGACATCATTCCATGGACACCTGATGCTGCCAGTTTCATCGTCAATGCACTTGCGCCTGCCGAGGTAGCGAAAGTTGTGCTTGATGAGGATGCTCAGCGTATCGAGGTGGTTGTGCCGGATGAGCAATTGTCGCTGGCAATTGGTCGTCGCGGTCAGAATGTACGCCTTGCCTCTCAACTGTCGGGCTGGGATATCGACATTATGACCGAGGCAGAAGAATCCGAACGCCGCCAGAAAGAATTTACCGAGCGCACTCAGCGCTTCATTGAAGCGCTCGACGTAGATGAGATGCTGGCTCAGCTGCTGGCATCAGAAGGGTTTGATTCCATTGAGGAAGTCGCCTATGTCGCGCCTGAAGAAATTGCGATGATCGACGGTCTTGATGATGAAACCGCATCTGAAATCCAGGCACGGGCAACGGAATACCTGGAACGTCATGCCAATGAGCTTGAAGCAAAACGCAAAGAGCTCGGCGTGAAGGACGACCTGGCTGCTTTTGAAGGTCTGTCACCGGCAATGCTGGTCATGCTCGGTGAGGATGGTATTTACTCGCTGGAAGATTTTGCAGGCTGTGTCCCTGATGATCTTGTTGGCTGGTCAGAGCGGAAGGATGGCGAAACCGTCCGCCATGCAGGTTCTTTGTCTGATGCAGGCATGTCTGCGGCTGAAGCAGAAAGCCTTATCATGAAGGCTCGGGTGGATCTTGGCTGGATTGAACCAGAAGCGATCCAGGACGAAAACGAAAGCTCAGAAGAGGCAGATGGCGAAGACGCCGCTGCTCCTTCAGCGTAATATAAGGTGACCCAACACAAACATGACAATTCTGGCTCCAAAAACCAACATCGAGGATGAAACCAAGGTTCGTATGTGCGCGCTTACTCGCGCTCATGCAGCCAGAGGTGATCTTCTGCGTTTTGTCTTGGGGCCGGATAATCAGATTGTGCCTGATCTCAAGGAAAAACTCCCGGGGCGCGGTATCTGGCTAAGGTCTTCTAAAAATGTGTTGAGCGAGGCCGTGAAGCGAAAAGTGTTCGGTCGTGCCTTGAAAGCAGAGATCCAGGTACCGGATGATATAGTGCCGATGGTTGCTCGACTTTTACTCCGCGATGCCATGTCTGCCTTGTCGCTGGCTTCAAAGGCAGGCCAGGCCGTTGCGGGATTTGAAAAAGTTGAAACGCTTCTATCAAAAGGTGCAGCAGCAGTTTTGATTGCTGCCAGTGATGGTGCAGAAGATGGACGACGTAAACTGGCCGGCAAGTTGCATGCACAAGGATCAAGTGGCCATCTGGTTGAATGTTTTGCGTCGGCCGATTTGGATTTGGCATTGGGGCGTACAAATGTGATACATGCTGCCATCACTTCAGGTGGTCTGGCACAAAAATTCCTTGCCTGTGCGAGGCGATATGAAAGTTTTGAATTTAATGGAGCCGCAAGCGCGGAAAGCTGACAAGTAATGAATGACATCGATGATAACGACAATGGTAATGATCGTCCCGCTGGACGCACACTGGGTTTACGCAGTGGCAACCAGGGGCGTGTACGCCAGAATTTCTCTCACGGTCGGTCCAAGACCGTTGTTGTAGAGACCAAGCGTAAGCGTATCATAGGAGGTCCGGGAGTTAAGTCTGCCCAGCCGGAACCAGCAACACCTGTTGACGGGAAACCAGCGGCTGCAGCACCTGCCCCAGTGATTGCAGTCAAGGCTCCGGTTGCAGCGCCTGTACCAGCAGAAAAGGTTGCTCCGGAACCGGTGAAAGCCAGCCGACCGGTTGAAACACCTCGTGATCAAAAGCCTGTGGCACCTAAAACAGTTGGGGCTCCGAAAGTATTGCGGACGCTTACCGCTGAAGAAGCAGAAGCCCGTGAGCGTGCGCTTGTCGAGGCGCGCCAGCGTGATATCGAAGATAGAAAACGCGCTGAAGTTGAAGCCAGGGAACGAGTTGATCGCGAAGCACGTGAAGCAGCTGAAGCCGTTGAGCAAAAGGCCGAAGACGCCCGTCGCAATGCCAAGCGGGCCGCTGAGGCAGAAGCCAAGAAGGCCGCTGAGGAGTTGAAGGCCAGCCAAAGCGTGGTCGATGATGATGAAGGTGCGAGATCCAAGGCAAGACGACCTGCAGGTGGCGGTGCCGGTGCAGACAAACCTGCTCCAGCACCAAAACCACGTGATGATGCTGATCGTCGTCGCGGCAAGTTGACCATTTCCAATGCGCTCAATGATGATGGAGAGCGAGCTCGTTCACTGGCAGCATTCCGTCGCCGCCAGGAGCGGCAGAAAAAGCAGGCCATGGGCGGGTCAATGACCAAGGAAAAGGTGGCACGTGAAGTTGTCATTCCGGAAGTCATTACCATCCAGGAACTTGCAAACCGCATGTCTGAACGCGCTGTTGATGTCATCAAGTTCCTGATGAAACAGGGCGAGATGCACACCATCAATGATATAATTGATTCAGATACCGCCCAGCTGATCGCTGAAGATTTTGGCCATACAGTCAAGCGCGTATCCGAGTCAGATGTGGAAGAAGGCTTGTTGGGTGATGATGATCCTGCGGCCAGCCTCAAGCCACGTGCGCCAATTGTTACAGTGATGGGCCACGTTGACCACGGCAAGACATCCTTGCTGGATGCTCTGCGCAATGCCTCTGTGGTGTCAGGTGAAGCAGGGGGCATTACCCAGCACATTGGTGCTTATCAGGTACAGACAGACAATGGTCTGGCAACCTTTATTGACACACCTGGCCATGCTGCCTTTACCGCCATGCGTGCTCGCGGCGCAAAGGCAACAGATATTGTGGTTCTGGTTGTTGCAGCAGACGACGGTGTCATGCCGCAAACAATTGAAGCTATTGCTCACGCCAGGGAGGCCGGTGTGCCACTGATTGTGGCAATCAACAAGATCGACAAACCCGATGCAGATCCCAATCGTGTCAGAACCGATTTGCTCCATCATGAGGTTATAGTTGAAAGCATGTCCGGTGACACGCTGGAAGTGGAAATATCGGCGCTCAAGGGCACCAATCTGGATAAATTGCTTGAAGCGATTTTGCTCCAGGCGGAACTTCTGAACCTGAAAGCCAATCCTGAACGGGCGGCTGACGGTATTGTGGTTGAAGCCCAGCTCGACAAGGGGCGTGGTCCTGTTGCAACTGTACTGGTTCGCCGCGGCACGCTGAAAGTTGGCGATATCGTTGTTGCAGGCTCTGCCTGGGGCAAGGTACGCGCACTCATCAACGACAAGTCTGCGAATATTTCGGAAGCTGGCCCCTCGGTACCTGTCGAGGTCCTCGGTATGAACTCTGCGCCGGAAGCCGGTGACCAGATTGTTGTTGTTGAAAACGAGGCTCGGGCTCGTGAAATTACGTCCTACCGTGAGCGCAAGATACGTGAAAATCGCGGCGCTCCGTCTGCACGGTCATCACTTGAACATATGATGAGCCAGCTCAAGGAAAGCGGTAAAAAGGAATTCCCGATTCTCATCAAGGCTGATGTACAAGGCTCTGCAGAAGCAATTGTACAGGCTCTGGACAAGCTTGGTACAGACGAAGTTGCAGCACGCGTCGTTCATTATGCTGTTGGTGGTATTTCCGAATCTGACGTGCAGCTGGCTCAAGCCTCAACTGCTGTCATCATTGGTTTTAATGTGCGCGCCAACAAGCAAGCACGTGATGCAGCTGAAGCCAGTGGTATTGAAGTACGCTACTACAATATCATCTATGATCTTGTGGATGACGTTAAGGCCGCGATGTCTGGCTTGCTGTCACCTGACTTACGTGAAACCTTCCTGGGCAATGCAGAAATCCTTGAAGTCTTCAACATCACCAAGGTCGGCAAGGTTGCTGGCTGTCGTGTCGTTGAAGGCAACGTGCAACGTGGTGCCAAGGTTCGTCTGGTGCGTGACAATGTTGTTGTCCATGAGGGAACCTTGTCGACGCTCAAACGCTTCAAGGATGAAGTCAAGGAAGTCCAGGTTGGCCAGGAATGCGGTATGGCATTTGAAGGTTATCAGGATATGCGAGCTGGCGATGTGATTGAGTGCTTCACGGTGGAAAGCATCAAACGCTCACTGTGATCTACGTGCAGTCACGGCTGGAGGTTGCCCGATGAAACATGATCAACGATCCGTCAAGGGACCATCGCAGCGACAGCTTCGAGTGGGGGAACTTATTCGCCATGAATTATCTTCTTTGTTCATGCGCGGTGATGTCATTGATCCGCTTATCGAAAAGCTTGGGGTGACGGTACTTGAAGTCTCCACTACACCAGACCTGAAAACAGCGACTGCGTACGTTCGCCCGTTTCAACCTTCGGGAGACGGAGAGAAGCTGGTCGAAGCCTTGATGAAGCACCGTAAATTTGTGCGCGGTGAGATAACGCCAAAGCTGCAGTTGAAGTATATGCCAGAGATCAAGTTCCGCCTGGACACGTCAATTGATTATGCATCGAGCATTGATGCCTTGTTGTCCAATCCGAAGGTCAAGGGCGATATCTCGCGAGAGCGCGACGACTGAAGGAGCCGCTCGCATGGCGCGGCGCAAAAAGGGAAACCGTATTCACGGCTGGGTGTTTCTGGACAAGCCTCTGGGGCTTGGGTCCACGCAGGCTGTTGCCATGGTGCGGCGCGCATTCAATGCACAAAAAGCCGGACATGCCGGCACCCTCGATCCTTTGGCCACCGGTTTACTTGCCATAGCACTAGGTGAGGCAACCAAGACCGTTCCCTACATGATGGATGCTGACAAGGTCTATACTTTCACCGTCAAGTGGGGGGAAGCGACGACCACCTGTGACACGGAAGGTCAAATCAGTGATGTAAGCTCGTCTCGTCCGACGCGATCTGAAATTGAAGCTGCGTTGCCAGCATTTATGGGGGATATTCAGCAATCCCCTCCAGCCTTTTCAGCAATCAAGATTGATGGTCAGCGCGCCTATGATCTGGCTCGTGCCGGCCAGGCACCAATTATGAAGACACGAGAAGTTCATGTTGAAAGCCTGCGGCTTGATCACATGCCAGATGACGATCATGCCTGCTTTGAAGTGCATTGTGGCAAGGGGACCTATGTCAGATCACTTGCCCGCGATCTGGCACTGTCTCTGGGAACGTTCGGTCATGTCAGTGCATTGCGTCGTGTGTCTTGTGGTGGAATCTCCGTTGCTGAATGTGTTGTTCTGGAGGCTCTTGATGTCCAAACACCGGACACGATTGCTTCATGCCTTAACCCGGTCGAGGCAGTGCTTGGACATATGCCAAGCATTGATCTTGACGCCGTTCGGACAGAAAAAGTTGCTCATGGCAATCCGGTCATGCTTCTACCGCACGAGCTTAAATCCTTCCCTGATGATGAAGTGTTGCTGATGCATCAAGGTGAAGCATTGGCAATTGCTGTTCCCGACGACTGCATGCTCAAGCCGGTGCGTGTGTTTGTCAGGGATAGCTGAGGCCCAAGGCCCAAGGCCCAAGGCTCAAGGCACATCATATCCAAAAAACTTATGGCGCTTGACCTTCCATTGACTGGAAGGATTACGATGCCTCCATCCAGAATAACAAGATCAGTGAACATGCAAGACCACAATGAATACGCACGCATAAAGTCCGCAGCAACTGTACCGGTTGAAAACGCCGTCAAGGATGTTGTTTGCGGGATGACTGTGACGCTCGGCAAGGGCAAGCCCACGCTGACCTACAAGTCAGATGACTATCATTTTTGCGGGCAAGGCTGTCATGACAAGTTCAATTCTGATCCCTACTTCTACCTGTCAGGCAACAAGTCCAGAAAAAAATATCCTGCATCGAAAAATACGACATTCACCTGTCCGATGGACCCTGAAGTTATTCAGGAAGGACCCGGCACTTGTCCGGCCTGCGGTATGGCCCTTGAGCCGATGGACGGTATTGCCGAAGGCCCAAACCACGAATTGATCGATTTTACCAAACGCTTAATGATCAGTGTAATAGCTGCCATACCCTTGTTGATTTTGACAATGGGACCTTTACTCGGCTTACCCATACGGGAATGGCTTGGTGAAAAAACATCATTGTACCTGGAATTTGCCTTGGCAACGCCAGTGGTTGTATGGGCTGGAGAGCCGTTCTTCCGCCGGGGCTGGACATCGCTGATGACCGGGAAGTTCAACATGTGGACCTTGATCATGATCGGGGTTGGCGTGGCTTATGCCTATTCGGTGATTGCAACATTCTTGCCAGGATTGTTCCCGGTTGGCTTGCAAATGCCAGGGGGTCATCTGCCTGTATATTATGAGGCAGCAGTCGTCATTGTTGCATTGGTCTTTGTCGGTCAGGTGCTTGAATTGCGCGCGCGCGAGCGAACGGGCGACGCCATTCGTGCGTTACTTGATCTGGCACCGAAAATGGCAAGGCGCATAACACCAGATGGTGATGAATATGACGCACCTCTTGAAAATATAATTGAGTTGGACCGTCTTCGGATACGACCGGGCGATATTGTGCCGGTTGATTGTGTGGTGCTTGAAGGCAGCTCACTTATTGATGAAAGCCTGCTCACAGGTGAGCCAGTGCCAGTGGATAAACGTGTGGGAGACAGTTTGACCGGCGGTACGTTGAACAAGAACGGGACCCTGATTGTGCAAGCACAAAGAGTGGGCAGTGACACAATGTTGGCCCGCATCATCGCGCTGGTTTCTGCAGCGCAGAGATCGCGTGCACCAATTCAAGGGCTCGCTGACAAGGTTGCGGGTTGGTTTGTGCCAACTGTTGTGCTTGTTGCGCTTGCGGCTTTTATCGTGTGGTCAGTCCTGGGACCAGAGCCTTCCTTTGTATTTGCACTGATTGCGGCCGTATCAGTATTGATCATTGCATGTCCGTGCGCATTGGGTCTTGCGACACCCATGTCTATCATGATGGCGACAGGTCGAGGAGCACAGGCGGGTGTTTTGATAAAAGATGCGGAATCCCTTGAACGCCTGTCCAGGGTGGATGTGCTGATTGTCGATAAAACGGGCACGCTGACCGAGGGCAAGCCTGCGCTGACTGACATGGTCCTTTTCGACACCTCAACCGAAGCAGACACCTTGTCGATGGTTCGTGGACTGGAAGCTGCATCTGAACATCCATTGGCAGAAGCAATTGTTACAGGTCTGGCAAAACGCGGCATCGAGGCAGCCCGGATTACGGATTTTGAGGCCATCACTGGAAAAGGCGTATCCGGCAAATCCAGTGGCAGGATGATTGCATTGGGCAACGCTGCCATGATGGAGCAGGTAGGCGCAACCTGTGATCAGGCGAGCGAGCAGACAGATGAATGGCAGAGCCTTGGCAAGACGGTCATGTTTGTTGCAGTTGATCGCAAGCTTGCTGGGCTTATTGCTGTGGAAGATCGTTTGAAACAGGATTCACACAAGGTACTTGCTGAACTGCGTGATGCTGGCTTGAAGATAATAATGGCAACAGGCGATAATGAAAAAACTGCCCGCGCTGTTGCCAGTCAGCTGGGCATTGAAGATGTTCGCGCAGGCATCCTGCCGGAAAACAAGAAACAGCTTGTTGATGAATTGCAAAGGGCTGGTCACAAGGTTGCCATGGCAGGCGATGGGGTGAATGATGCTCCCGCACTTGCTTCGGCTGAAGTTGGTATTGCAATGGGAACAGGAGCTGATGTGGCACTTGAAAGCGCAGGGATTACCTTGCTGAAAGGCGACTTGCGAGGGATCCTGCGTGCCCGCAAGTTGTCACAAGCCACTTTGCGCAATATTAGGCAAAACCTGTTTTTCGCCTTCGCCTATAACAGTGCCGGTATTCCGATTGCGGCAGGAATTTTGTATCCTCTGACGGGTACATTATTATCTCCCATGATTGCCGCTGCAGCCATGAGCTTGTCGTCGGTGTCAGTCATAACCAATGCGTTGCGATTGAAGCAGATTGATCTTGATGCCTGACCGCGAGATCAGCCTGGGAAATAGAAACGATCCACTGAGGAGATCAGAAATGAATATTGGACAAGTATCTGATCTGACCGGACTGCCATCCAGGACAATCCGTTATTATGAAGACATAAAGTTGGTAAAGCCGTCACGGGCTGGCAACGGGTATCGAGACTATGATGCATCAGACGTTCACCGCCTTGCATTTTTGCAGCGCTCCAGAAGCCTGGGCTTCACCATTGATGAATGTCGGTTATTGCTTTCGCTGTATGAAAACAAACAGCGTGCCAGTGCTGATGTAAAAGCCCTGGCGACAGAAAAAATTTCACAGATCGACATGAAGCTCAAGGAACTGAAGTCACTGCGTTCGACTCTGAAAATGCTGGCTGAGCATTGTCACGGTGATGATCGCCCTGAATGTCCGATTATTGATGAAATTGCCAAGGGCACGCCCGGTCACTAGCTGGACTTGCCTTCCAGGCCATCTTCTGCCGTTCCGGTTGCGCCGGGTATGCGCATTTCAAACACCTCGCGGATGCTGGTGTAATCATAGTACCCCATGCGGGCAAGCGGCTCGATTCGGGCTATGTCCAGCTTGCCGTCAGGCAACAAGACATCATCGTTCACGTGAATCTGTTCGACTTTGCCAAACACAATATCAACGGTTCCAACCGGCGAGTTTCCGGCAAGGCGATGGGTTGAAATATAGCTGCACTCAAAGTGGCAGGGGCTTTCAGCAACTCGCGCACCCGGTGCATCAAGGCACGCAAGCTTTGTCACGCCTGCCAGATCAAATTCATCAGTGAGGTTGGGAACTGCCATGGCAGATAGATTGACGGCTTCGCGCAAGGCATAGGTTGCCATATTCCAGACGAACCAACCGGTTTCTTCTGCATTGATCACCGTGTCCTTGCGTCTGCCATCTGGATACTGGTTGGCAGCAAACATCACCATGGGAGGGTCAAACGTGAGGTTTTGCCATTGGCTGTAAGGGGCCAGATTATGGATACCATCCTTGCTGATTGTGGACAGCCAGCCGATAGGTCGCGGCACAGTGCAACTCTTGAACGGTGAGTAGGCAAGTGGGCAGGCTTCTTTACCAGGTGCATAATGCATGCGGGTTTGGCTCCTGTTGACCTCTGGTTTGTAGTTGGAAGTTTTAGGGTGTGTTAGAGGGTACAATCAATCATCAAATTCGCCACTGGCATAAGCATGCCGCTCCCCATATTTTGTCCACCCCGCAGAATATAATTGATCCTCTTGCAACTTGGCCCACGTATGCCAACATAAGAAACACGAGTGATCAATTTCCTTAGGAGCAAAAATCATGTTTGGATTTGCACGCAAGAAGCTGGAAATGCCATCGCCTGAAGACGCCTTGGAGGGCCGCGCTTCGGCAATCCCGACCGCTTCTGTGCATTTTGTCAACAATCGCCCCCTGAAAGGTCCGTATCCGGGCGGACACCAGATCGCGTATTTTGCCTTTGGCTGCTATTGGGGATGTGAGCGGATATTCTGGAGCTTGCCAGGTGTGCATGTGACGGCAGTTGGCAACATTGCCGGGATTACACCCAACCCGACATATGAAGAAGTATGCAGCGGCAAGACAGGCCACGCCGAAGCTGTCATGGTGGTATTTGATCCAGCTGTCATTTCCTATGAGACCTTGCTGAAGCACTTCTGGGA
>JBAUGO010000502.1:0-8866 GCA_049679775.1 Anderseniella sp. | reverse complement strand
GATGGGGCCTGCAGCAGCTTGAATGATAATGCCTAGGGCGAGAACAACCACGATGGGTGTTCCACTGACAAACTCGCTGCCAAATAGCTGCAACAGCAAGGGTGAAGCCAAAGCGAGGATTGTGCAGCCGACAAGCGTAGGCCAAAGCATCATGGCCTGGCCACGTTCAAAATGCTTGGCAAATGCTGCACGATCAGCAACCTGATTTGCCTCGGACAGTCTGCGTGTGATCGCTGAACCAACTGCCATTTGGACAAAAGATACACAGGCAACAATTTTAGCAGCAGCAAAGTATATGCCAACGTCTTGTGCACTTACGATGCCTGACAAGACGAATACATCCAGACTGGTTGCAAGAATGAAAAAGCCCTGAGCGAACAGCAGGGGCAATGAGGCGCTCAACCATAGACGCACTTCTGTAACGGCTTTTCCTGATGACAGTTGGGAGCGCAAGGGATTTTTCAGCAGTACTGTTTGCAATATCAACGTACTGATCGATGCTACCAGCAAGGCTGCCATTATGGTGTCTGCATTTGCTGAAAGGCCCAGGTACAACATGATTGCGGCGAACACGATGATCAGCAAAGGGCGCACGATATATGTGGGGGTAAGGCCGCGTAAAGCCAGGGAACGGCTGATTGCAATGTTTTCTTTCAGGTGTGTCGTGCACAATAATGGCGCGCAAGTCAGCCCCAGCAAGGTTGGCATGAAGTAGGGGGCAGGGATGTATTCGCGCAGCAATACCGCTAGCGCAATCCCTGCCAAACACACGATCGAAGATATTGTGAACACAAAGAAGCCGGAAAACTGGATAAACCCACGCGCTCGCTTGAGATCATTTGCAACAATATAGGCAGGCAAGAACCTGCTTGCCGTTTCATTGAAGCCACAGCAGCAAAATTGTCCGATGCAAGTAGCCAGTACCCAGGAAAATGCGAAGATGCCGAAACTCTCGGCACCAACCATGCGGGCAACAAGAATTTGCAACAGGAAAGCCGCCGCAACACCTCCAAGGCGCATGGTGTAGACACCAAGTGCAGTCTTTGAGATTTCCTTATCATCAATTTTGTTGATGAAAAAATTATACAGGCGAGCAGGCGCTATTTGGGACAACGCAGTTCTTGATTGTACATCGCTCATATCAAAGCAGCCTTGCTGGCATTATTTATCTCTAGTTGCCCCAATGCGACACACAAAGGGATCTGATGTGTGCAATTGATGCAGATGCCATGCCAATTTTGAAATCTGGCTGATTAGTATGCAAAAATGGTCAATATAGAGATAAAGTCAGATGTGAGCTTTGGTTGAATTTGTTCAGGCCGTCCGGTTTTTGTAGTAGGTATCCTTGTGGGCAATCAGGCCATTCCGAATAGTCAGCACGTCGATGCTGAGAAATTCCTGCACTTCCCCGGTCTTCAACTTCGCGGTGCGATGATATTCGCAATAGGCCTTGTTACCGGATATCCGGGTATCCAGTGTCTTCCAGTGGACGTTTTCAACTTTTTCAAAAAGACCGCCGAACACTGCCCGCAAGGCCTGCTTGCCCACAAAACGAGTGCCATATACATCCGGTCCAGCGCCATGGTCGAAGATTGCGTCCTCGGCGAAAAACTGCATCACGGCATCTATGTCGTTTGAATTGAAAGCGTCACCTATTGCGTCAAGAAGTTCAATGGTAATGCCGTCAGATTGATTGGTTGTGGTCTGGACTGAGGTCATGAGTTGGATTCCTCCCTGGTTAGGCTAGTATGCTCATGGTTTTCTTGAAGAAGGGACTGTCGGGATCTGCGAGCACATTGAGTTCGTCGAAATGATCCACTCCGGGCACGATGTACATTTCCATTGGGCGGTCACTGGTTGAAAAGGCGTCTATATACATCTGTGACTGGCGATGAAATTCTTCAGTTTCTGCACCGCCGACAACAACGAGTTGTGGAGCATTGGTGACCGGATGATGATTGAGCATGGGGCTTTCTGCTTCAGCTTCGGCAGCGTCCATGCGGATGCCGGAATTGAGGTTCAGTGTGAGGCGTACCGGTTCCAGTAGACTGAGCGGTGATACCGGTATACCCGAGCGGACCAGATCGTGTGGCAAGTCTGCGCCATATTTTTTCCAGTCGGTACCCATCATCATCTGGGTTATGTGACCACCTGCGGAGTGTCCCATTACTGTGAGGCGATCACGGTTGATTTCCAGTTGGTCGGCATTGCGCCAGATGTAGGCCATTGCTTCTCTTGCTTCTTCGGAGATGCGGGTAATGGTGACTGCCGGGCAAAGGTCATACCCGACTACAATGACATTGACACCGGATGTCACGAAAGGTTTTGCCAGGAAACTGTAAAGGGACTTGTCGCCTCGCTGCCAGTAACCGCCGTGAAAATAAACCAGTGTCGCAGCAGATGAATTGCCACAGGTAAAGATGTCCAGTTTTTGCTTTTCACCCTCGCCATAACGAACATCCAGCACACCGTTCAATTCCTGCCGCGCTGCCTCACTGCGCGCTATCCATTCCGGGATTACAGTAACTTCATAATCCGGCCTGCCAGCGCGCAGGTTGTATTGTGCTTCGAATTCGTCCGGGGTGAATTTCTGATGGTATGTTATTGGGTCATACATGGTTTGCTTGCCTCGTGTTTTCCTTAAAAGGTTGGGTGGTGACGAATGCGCCTCTGCAGTACCCGAGTGGTGTTTGTTCTGTGTGGGCGAATTTTACCACTTCGCCGATCAGTATTTCATGATCTGCCTCACTGATACGATTGCGCACGCGACAGTCGAACCATGCGGCTGTGTTGTCGAGTATCGGTGCACCACCTTCATGTCTATTGCACTTGATGCCATCGAACCGATTCTGCGTTGACCCTGCAAAGTGCATTGCTAATTGCTGCTGGCTAGCTGCGAGCACGTTAACCGCAAACTGGTCAGAGGCAGAAAAAACGGGATAGGTTCTACCCTTCTTTCCAATACATACGAGTACAAGGGGTGGGTCGAGCGAGACTGAAGTGAACGAGTTTGCCGTAACTCCCCAAGGCTCGTTGTTTGAATCGAACACGGTGACAATGGTGACACCAGTCATGAATGTGCCGAGTGCTGTTCTGAGATGTGACTTCTCCATCTCAAGCATCTCCTTCAGCAGCGCTGGCTCGTTCCAGTGCCTGCCACTCATCCGGGTTTGTTCCGAAAAATCGCATGACGTGTTTCTGGTAGGCGGGACGTTCGCACAGCCTGCCATACCAGGTCTCGATATTTGGCAAGCCTGGCCGCACTGCATCTATATTGAAATAGCGATACGCAACCGCTCCTAACGGGATGTCGGCCATTGTAAACCGGTCACCTGCGACGTATTCGTGATTGGAAAGATGTGTCTCCAGAATGTTGAGAACAGCTGCTGCCTCTTGTGCGTGGGCGTCAATCGTTGCTTGTTCACGTTTGGCGAGTTCGGTTCGCACTGTTGCGAAGAACAGTTGTATGACCGGTGGAAATGCCCGGGTTTGGCACCACTCCATCCACTGGTCAGCTATGGCACGCTGCTGAGGGTCTTCAGGAGACAGTGTAGCCCTGCCGTATCGATCACACAGGTAGCGGATAATTGCATTGGATTCCCACAACGCAAAGTCTCCATCGCGGATTGCCGGAATCATCCGGTTGGGATTGATATTCGCATATTCTGGTGTAGTAAGCTTTCCAAAACTTCCTCCCGCCAGTTTCAGACGGAAATCAAGGCCGAGTTCTGCCGCTGTCCAGATCACGGGAATGACATTTGATGAGTAAGGTCGTCCCCAGATTTCAAGCATTCGCCGCTTCCCTTTTTTGTGCAATAGACTGTGTACCGAACTGTGGAACTACCCGCTCACAAAGCCGCTCCCAACTTGCCAGGATCTTGCTATAGGGAACCCCGGTATACTGCTGCATCAGCATGAGATGATCGAGGCCGAACATCTCCTGACTTTGTGCAAAACGCTCGGCCACATAGTCGGCAGACCCTACAACGATGATGCCTCTCTTGTTCAGAAAATCAAACCAGTCATCATTTTCATCAGCCGGTGACATTTCCTCACCGACATCAAGATATCCGTGTTTGGTCCACTCACCAGCAGGGCGTGAGCCGCCCAGAAACTCGTAGTAGGCATTAATGCACGGCCGGATGGTGCTGACTGCCTCTTCCATGGATTCGCCAATATAAAAAGGCGTACAAACTCCAACGCCTTCACCAAGCTGCACCTCGCGGCCCTCGCGTTTGGCCAGCGCCTCGCGGTATGGCTCCCAACATTCAAGAGTCCGCTTTGGAGCTGATGACATGGATATCACTCCCCAACCCTTCTCACCGGCCAGCTTGAATGTGGGTGGTGCGTTGGACATTAGCCAAACTGGCGGATGAGCCTGTTGATAGGGGCGAGGATGGACATACATCGCCGTATACTCGCCATCTTCAGAGTGATACCGGCTATCGAGTGGTTCAAAGAAGCGATTGGTCTCTTTCCATCCCGGCACAGGGAACTGATAGAACTCGCCTTTGTGAGTGAACGCTTCATTTGTCCAGGCTTTAAGTATGATCTCCAGTTGTTCCTGGAACAAACGCATTACCTTGGGATTGTCGCGTCGATCCGCATCCTTGTTGAACTGTATGGTTGATCGTTCATTGATGCCTTTTGCAACGCCGAAATCAACCCGGCCAAGGGTCATGTTATCGAGCATGGCAACGTCTTCAGCAACCCGCAGCGGGTGCCAGTCCGGCAGCACAATTGGGCAGGTTCCAACCCTGATCGTCTTGAACAGTGCTGCCATGTGTGTACACATCTGAACCGGATTGGGCGGGGCATTCATGTAGCCGTTATGCGCAAAGTGGTGTTCGGTGAACCATGCAGTTGTGAATCCTGCTTGCTCTGCCAGTGCAATCTGCTCGCGCATGATTTCAAGAGATCGAGTCCAGGGGATTGTTTCGCCGGGGCTGAAATTGGCAATCAGGTCAAACCGCATTTTTCCTCCAGAGCGATCAAGTTTTGGTATAATTTTTTTATATTTTTCTACCATGATAGAATTCTATTGAAAAAATCAACTAAAAACTCTCTATTATCCTTATGGAAGCGCGCACGACCAAGCCAAGAGATCAGACCGAGGCGCAACGCCTGGGTAGCGAAATCCGGGAAGTACGCAAGGCTCGTGGCCTGACCCTCAGTGATTTAAGCGAGCAGGTGGATTGCTCGCTGGCTTATCTCAGCCGCATTGAGCGTGGCACCACCCGGGTGTCGGTGGAACTGTTGCGCGGCATCAGTGAGGCTCTCGCGGTTGATCCAGCTTGGTTTTTCCCCAAAATGAGCGGTTCTGGTCCGCTAGAACGCTCACATATTGTTCGTTCCGGGGCGCGCAGGCCGTTAAGCGGCATGTACACCCGTTCAAGCGAGGAGTTGGGTTTTGAAGATGAATTGTTGTCGAGCAGCTTGTCAGGGGAATGCTATCTTTTGCTGTCCCGGTTTCCACCAGGTATCGGGGCACCTGTTGAAAAGCCTGAAGGCTATGCTTTCGAAGGGGAACAACACGGTCTGGTTCTGACCGGTGAAATCATGCTGATTCTGGGAGGTGAAGAAATCATTCTGAGACAGGGGGACAGTTTTTCATATCCTTCGACAATTCCCCATCGTTTCCTGAACAATGTAGCAAGGGAGTCCACCATGGTATGGGCGATGGCGCCGGTGCGCATTTCCTGGTAAGCCATGAACAAATTTTGGTCTCATGAAATAAAAAACCCCCGGCAGTGCCTCGCCGGGGGTGATTTTGACCAGAGCAGAGCTCAGGTCCGCACGTTTTACTTTGATAATCAGGCAGCTATTTCGTCGTTCTCACGCAAAACATAGCCTCGACCCCAAACGGTTTCAATGAAGTTCTGGCCACCAGCTGCAGCTGCAAGTTTCTTGCGCAGCTTACAGATAAATACGTCGATGATCTTGAGTTCTGGCTCGTCCATACCGCCATAAAGGTGGTTCAGGAACATTTCCTTGGTCAATGTCGTGCCCTTGCGAAGCGACAGAAGCTCAAGCATCTGATATTCCTTGCCGGTCAGATGAACGCGCTGGCCGCCAACTTCAACCGTTTTGGTGTCCAGATTGACCTGAAGTTCACCCGTGATGATGACTGACTGTGAATGACCCTTGGAGCGACGTACCACTGCGTGGATGCGGGCAACCAGCTCATCCTTGTGGAATGGCTTGGTCATGTAGTCATCAGCGCCAAAGCCCAGACCGCGAACCTTGTCCTCAATGCCGGCCATGCCAGACAGAATGAGGATTGGTGTATTGATCTTTGCTACGCGCAATGTCTTGAGGACGTCATACCCGCTCATGTCGGGCAGGTTGAGATCCAAAAGAATGATGTCGTAGTCATATAATTTGCCCAGATCGACCCCTTCTTCACCCAAATCAGTGGTGTAGCAGTTAAATCCATCCGACTTGAGCATCAGTTCGATGCTCTGCGCTGTAGCAGAATCGTCTTCGATCAGCAAAACTCTCATCAGTAACCCCTTAGTATCCTTGTCCGACCAGACCCATAGCCTGTCGTGAAACATGTCGCCTGAAACTTGCGGTCCAACGGGACCAAATCACAACGCTTGATTAACTCTATGGTCACGATAAACGCCAAATGGTTAACAAAACCTAATTCCTTCAAAAAATAGAAGGGTTTCTGTTAATTTGTTCAGGCCCCAGAATCGAAATCGCTGGCCCTTGTCCCTTTTTCGACAACAACAGAGATAAAACCTGTGCGCGATAATGAAAAAGATGGGTCAGCGAATCAAAATGAGTGACACGGCAATGTTGTTTACCGCGCCTTAAGCCTAATCGTTCATCATACTCGTGATAACTGGACTCTACGACGCTAGTTGATTCTTTTGAATCTGACCAGTGACGGTTTGAAAAATTGTAGTTTGGTTGCTTTTTGTTTGTTGCGTTTAGTGAGTGAGGCATACCCATGCGGTCTAAAGAGACACTTTTGCGCTTGCATCGTTTTCATGTTGAAGAAAAACGGCGCCAGGTCAGCGATATAGAAATGATGATGACGGACTTTCGTCGCAAGCAGGATGATCTGGATCAGCAGATCGCCTATGAAGAACATAAAACTGGCGTAAGCGATCCGTCACACTTCAATTATTCAATGACAGCCAAGTCAATTCGCAAGCGTCGTGAAAACCTGCTGGCGACGGTTAGTGATTTGCAGTCACAGCTCGACAGGGCAAACGCAGCACTTTCGGAAGAAGAATCCGAACTGCGCAAGGTTGAGTTGCTGGCTGAAAAAGATGCCAGCCATCGCCATGATATCAAGTTGATTGGCCGCCCTGCCGAGCAGGTTATGGCGCGCGCGAAACATTAAAACTTCGCTTTTTGCAGTTTATCGAGTTTGCCTTCATCCGGTTACGGGTGGAGGCATTACTGTTTTTTGAGGTGGGTTAAAGGCGCAGGCAATGTTTGCCCAGTGCTTCGTATATGGGACGTGCCTCATCTGCGATTTTTTGCAAGCGGACGTTCAGTGTTGGGTAAGTTGTTTTTGGATCAGCAAATCCGGTAGAACTCCACACGGCATTGTACCAGTGCTTTGCCCACACTCCGTCAAAGGGCTTTGGTCCGGAAGGCCAGGACAACATGGAAGTGTCGAAGCTTATGCCAATTTTCTGGCACAGAAGGCCCAACATTTTGTCAGGTGCTGACAAGATATCTTCACAGTCGATTACCACAGGTGCATGGCCAAGCTTGTCTGAAACCATCTTGAATAAGTCGCTTTGGCGCTCAAACCCGATGTCGGCGAGGGACACTTCTTCGCGTTTGGCGGAATAACTTGCCAAAACCCTTTCAGGTGCGCGGACCAGGAAGACATTTGTGAGGGGCAGGCACCAGCGCCAGTCCTGACCAGGCAACATATGATGTGTCATATGCTTTTGATAAAAAACGGGCTGGAGCGATGGCGGTTTGGCAGTGCATGCCGCTACCACCTTGTCATAATCGGTTTCGCCTGATGCCATGATCTCATCACGCATGGGATGATTGATCCCGGTCATTGCCAGATAGTGGGCGTAGAACGGTTCATCCCAAACAGTACAATCGGCGCGGTTGGCAAATGCGTACATCATGGCTGTCGATATGTTGCGCGGGCCGGACCACATTGCAATTGATGTCATTTATTATTTTCCATAAGGCGGGTTTCAGGTTCGAGCGGTTGATATCAACATCCAGATTGCCACGCAGGCAAGCAAAATGGCCATCACCTTGCGCAAGGTTGTCACGTTCTCTTCTGATTTCAATTGCTTTCCAGCTTGATCGGCGAACATGACGATGGCTGCATGGATGAGTGTTGCGACAGTCACATAGATGAGTGTCATGGTGACAAGGCTGGCCAATACAGGCGCATCCGATGACAGGAATTGTGGCGGTACAGTGAGGTAAAACAGTGCTGCTTTTGGGTTGAGCAGGTTTGTGATCAGGCCCATCCGAAAATAAGATGCATGAGAAGAAGCACCGGTTGGATCTGCCTCTTCGGCATTTTGCCAGATACCCCATGCCAGATAAAACAGATAAGCCACGCCTGCCCAGCGCAATATTTCGTAGGCAAGCGGCGATGAATTTATGAGGGATGCAGCACCCAGCGCTGCAGCAAGACCAATTGTCAAAAGGCCCGTGGCGATACCTGCTACTGCCATCAAACCGGAACGCCTGCCTGATGTGATCGACACAATCGCCAGCCATGTCATGTTTGGGCCGGGTGTCAGCTCAATGGCAATGCAGGCAATGATGTAACCAAGTAGATTGATTTTGAATTGTCCTAGCTGGCAACTTTCTTGAGTGCGTTTTGTATCGCCTTGTCCTCTGGGGCCAGTCTGGCTGCCTC
>JBAUGO010000501.1:0-3804 GCA_049679775.1 Anderseniella sp. | reverse complement strand
TCGTTGTAGCGCTCGATCTCGGGGCCGACGCCGACATGGTCCACCACTGTGCGAAAGGGCTTTTGCCCAAACGGCATGTCCAGAAGGGCTACGACCGATTCCGCGATCCGCTCAGGCCGCTGCAGTGGCGTCGCCTCGAGCATCTGGGCCAGCCCGGCGTTCGACATCGCGGGCATGGCGGCAAAGTCGCCGTATTCAGCCTCGCGCGCAGCGTCGTTTGGGGTCACCAGGCCATCAAAGAAGGCTGTCGGCATGGCTCCGGGTTCGATGAGGCAGGACTCGATCCCGAAACCGGAAAGCTCGGTCCGGTAACACTCGACGATGGCTTCCAGCGCCCATTTCGATGCAGAATAGGTGCCGTAAAACGGGGTCGCAATTCGCCCAATGAGGCTGGAGGTATAGAGCACGGTTCCCTGGCCTTGCGCCCGCATGTGTGGAAGGGCGGCCCGCATGACCCGCTGAACACCCATGACATTCACGTCGAATACATGGGCCATGTCATCCGGCGACATCAGTTCCTGAATGCCGTAGGAACCAATACCGGCGTTGTTGAACAGGATGTCGAGCCCACCAAGTTGCGAGATCGCCTCTGCCACGCCGCGCTCGGTGCTGGCCGCGTCGGTTACATCCATCTCGACGATTTTCGCACCTTCTGCCTCAAGCTCCGCGACCGTCGCGGCGTTCTTTCCGCTGCGGCTGCGGACACTTCCGGCGACCCCGTAGCCCTTTGCCAGGAGGGAAAGCGCTGTGGGCTTGCCAAATCCGCCGGCGATTCCGGTAATCAGAACGTTTTTCATCTTGGTGACCCCTATATTTCTATATGAGCACGATATTCAGGGATGGCATGGCATTCTTTCTGATTTGTCCTGTTTTCTTGCACAATCCTCCAAGCTTTGTGTTTTTCAGTGAATGCATATGACTTTGCGTGATACGGCTTGGGAGCGGAAACAACGGAGGCGGCCATGACGTCCACAACACTGCTGACCTGCGTGTCGCAGGTCCTCGACCAGTCGAGACTGCAGCAGGGCGCACTGTTTCACGAGGATAGCGGGACGCATCTGTTGCGCCATGACGCCACGACAAGCCAGAACGCGACAGTCTACCGCCCGCTGCTGTGTCTCGTCTTGCAAGGCGCCAAGGAAGTCGGGAGCAGCGCGAGAACGCTGCAGGTTCAAGTCGGGCAATCCCTTATCGTCAGCCATGCCTTGCCGGTCCTGTCCCGGATCACCCAAGCGACGCCCGAGACCCCTTACATCGCGCTTGTCTTCCCCCTTGATCTGGATCTGCTCCGCTCTCTGGCACCTGCGGTCTTGCCCACATCGGACAGCAGACCATCGGACCCGTTTTCGATTCATTTGTGCGAGACGGATGAAGAGATCGAAGACGCTCTGCGGCGCTATTTCGGGCAATGCGAAACCGACGCCGCGCGGCGTCTGTTGGCCCCGATCACTGCCCGCGAGATCCACGCCAGACTGTTGATGGGGCCGCATGGCGAGACGCTGCACAAGCTGCTTTGGCACGAAAGCACGGCCAGCCGCATTTTTCAGGCCACGCGGAACATCCAGACCCATCTCGCCAAGGCGATTGTCATCACTGACCTCGCTCGAGGCGTCGGCATGAGCAGTTCGGCCTTTTTCGAGCAATTCAAGGCTGTGACCGGCACCTCACCGCTGCAATATCAAAAGGACCTGCGCCTGCTGCGTGCCCGGGATGCGCTTCAGACATCCAGCGCAAAGGTGTCAGAGATCGCATTCGGTGTCGGCTACGAAAGCTCGGCGCAGTTTTCGAGGGAATACGCGCGCAAGTTCGGCCGGTCGCCGAGAAAAGACCGGGAAATCGCAGCAGTTGAGTGAACCATTCGGTCGTTCCGGCTTCCCCCGTTTCGCTGTCGATGGCACGTCATCCGATGGCAGGTTCAAGTCTTTTGCTGGGTTAACGCATCCAACAACAGATGAACAAGGCCATGCTTTGGGGCATTGGCTGGCCAGACGGCGAAAACTTCGATCGCGTTCAACTCCCATTCGGGGAGGACATTTTGCATGAGTCCAGAGGCCAAATCGGCATCCGCCAGGAAGTCTGGAACGATGGCAAGCCCGGCGCCTGCACGGGCCAGCCGATAGAGAGCCTGCGCGTCATTGGCAAAGACCTGTGCATACGACTTGATGCTTTCTCGGTTTCCGCCCGCTTTGCTGAATGCAATGGGCGCGCTGTGTACCGGCGTGAGTGCCAGCCAATCCCAGCCAACAAGGTCTTTGGGATCAGCAGGATCTGGTCGCGACGAGAGGTATTCAGCGGAGCCGACCAACTTGCGCTTGACCGAAAACAGTTTGCGCGAGGTCGCGGAGCTTTTTGCCTTCGGCCCCATACGGATCGCAATATCGAAGCCATCGTCGATGAGCGCACGTCGCGTGTCCGAGAAGTCCAGAAGCAATTTGATCCGAGGGTATGCCTTGGAAAAGGCCGCGATCTGCTCCGTGAAATGCGAGTGTGACAGAACGGATGGAATAGTGACGCGAAGCTCACCGCTTGGCGCAGTTGCGGAAACCGACAGATCCGCCAACTCGCCTTCGACGGCCTCCAGCATCTTGTGCGTTGCAGCCAGAAGCCTGTGGCCCTCGGGCGTCAGAGTCAGCTTTCGGGTCGAGCGATAAATCAACGCGACGCCGAGGCTCTCCTCAAGCTGCGAGATATGGTGACTGACCACCGAGGGCGACAGCCGCAGCTCCCGCGCAGCACCACGGAATGATCCATGGTCAATCGTCTTTGCGAAGATTGCCATCTGGCGCAGTCGATCGATCATAGTGTCAGATATCCGAACAGTTAAATTTATCTATCCTATCTTATGCGGGGATCAGGAATTGTCCATCTTGGTGGCAGAAGGCACGCAGAACTCGCGACGCCGTCAATGACCGACCAGGAGATACATCCATGAACGAATTCCAAAGAACTCTCGCAGTGGCCTCGCTTGGCCTGACAGCCATCGCAACCAGTGCAGCCGCAGACGACATGGCTAACGTGCAAACCTTCTACGATCTGCTCAGCAATCCCGGGTCTGAGACCCATGTTGCGGCGTTCCTTGGCGCGACGTCCGAGAACTGGGAAAGCGTAGGCGACTACTCCGGCGAGAACGAGGGCCGCGACGGGTTCGTCGGACAGATGGGGTTCTTCAGCCAACTCATTCCTGATCTCGACTGGTCCGTGCAGGCGATGCATCAGGACGGTGATTTCGTCACCGTGCGCAGCCGTGCGACAGGAACGCCGACAGGCCCGTTTTTCGGCGTCGATGGTGAGGGACGTAGTTTCGACATCCTGACCATCGACATCCACGAGTTGGACGATGGCGTCATCGTTCGGACCTACCATGTGGAAGATTGGGCAAGCGCGTTGCAGCAGCTTTCTGGCCGGTGATCTGCCCCCCCAACAGGAGTATCAACATGCACAGACGACAGCTTCTTGCCGCATCAGCATCCGCATCCGCAGCCGCCGCGACCGGGATTGCCCTTGCAGCGCCAGCAGCCGCGCAGACCACCGAAGATGGAACCCAAGCCTCTTTTGACACTGTCATGGCCTTCATGGGGGCTATGGGCGGTGGCGACATGGACAGCATGGGTGCGCTGATGGCGGACGACATGGTCTGGCAGAACGAAGGCGATCCCGCCTTGCCATGGATCGGCACATGGGAAGGCAAGGAGGCCATCTTCGGCTTCCTTGGCACGTTCTCGCAGAACGTTCAGGTCACCCAATGGGAAAACCAGAACGCTTTCGCCTCTGGTGACACAGTGGCCGTGTTTGGTCGGATGAAAT
>JBAUGO010000500.1:0-16258 GCA_049679775.1 Anderseniella sp. | reverse complement strand
AGATTGCATCTTGATCAGCAGGTCTGCTGCCGGCATCGACGGCGGGACATAAAGAAGCTCCCTCATGATCTTCAGGTCACTGACGGGCGTCTTCAGATTGGCCGCCGTAAGAGACAGGATCGGGGATAAACTGGATCGAGACTTTGCATTTATCTTTTTGCCCCTGGAGTACAACCAACCAAGCAAGTCCTTGATATGAATCATCCCGAGCGGTTCATCTAGAGTTTCATTATAAATCGGCACCCGGGAGTGACCTGCATCCAGAAAACAATCCAGTAGTTCAGAGACCGTGCTTGATGCTTCTACTGCAATGATTTCAGCGCGTGGCACCATCACATCATCAAGACGTAAATCCGAAAACTCGATCAGATTGAGCATCATGGATTTTGCATCTGCCCGGAAAGTATCGGAACCTTCATCTTCCGAATGCCGATCAAGAACGCCTTCTAGGCTTTCCCTGAAAGTTGCATCCGGCTTTGAGAAACCCAATACCCGCTTCAGCCAGGCAATCAGTCCTGAGTCATCGTTGCGTGAAGTGTCTGAATTGCCGGCTGACTCTTCACGAGATCGGCTTGTACTTTGATCGTCCATTTGACCGCCCGGTTAAAACCGGTGTCCCTTCATCATTCTAAACATCCTGGTTCTGATACGCCTCATAGATATGGATTTGCAATGCCCAGATCATTCAGTATTGCAATCTCGAGACTTTCCATTGCCTCTGCCTCATCCTCATCTGTGTGATCATACCCCAATATGTGCAAGATTCCATGAACCACAAGATGGCTTGTGTGATCGGCCAGGGACTTTTCTTGTGTGACTGCTTCTGATGCAATCACGCCAGCTGCAAGAATTATATCTCCAAGATGGCGCGGCTCACCAGGCTGGAGCGGGATATTGCCTGCTGCTGGAAAAGACAGAACATTGGTGGCGCCTGGCTTGCCCCGCCACTGCTGGTTCAGTTCTGCAGCATCCTCGTCGCATGCAAGTACAATGGCAACCGCCTTGTCCGAAACATCATGATCCAACTTGGCAAATGTCGCTTTTGCTGCGTTCATCACACACATTTCCGGTTCGCTTAGAGCTGCCCAGGCAACCTCATCTACATCGACATCAATCATCTAGGGTGTACGTGGCTTTGCAGCTGGCTCCCAACCAGCACGTTCATAAGCATCAACGATCCGTGAAACCAGTTGATGACGCACAATATCCGACTTGTTGAACCTGGCCTGGGCTATTCCGTCGACACCTTTCAGATAATCCAGTGCCTGCGTCAGGCCTGAGGCGGTGCCAGGAGGCAAGTCCACCTGTGTCGGGTCACCTGTGATCACCATGCGAGAGCCTTCGCCCAACCTCGTCAGAAACATCTTCATTTGTTGCGGCGTCGTATTTTGTGCTTCATCCAGAATGATAAAAGCCGATGCAAGGGTCCGCCCACGCATGAAGGCCAATGGAGCAATCTCGATCGTATTATCTGCCAGCCCCTTGATCACTGCTTCCGGCGGCATGACATCATAGAGTGCGTCATAGAGAGGACGCAGGTAAGGATCTACCTTTTCCTTCATGTCCCCTGGCAAAAAGCCCAGTCGTTCGCCTGCCTCAACGGCAGGGCGAGATAAAATGATGCGATCAACCCTGCCAGCCATCAGTTCAGCGGCAGCACACACAACGGCCAGATAGGTCTTGCCCGTCCCTGCCGGTCCGACACCAAAAACAAGTTCATGGTTAGCTATTGCTTCAAGATAGGCCTTCTGGCCAGGCGATCTTGCCGTAACAGTTTTGCGCCGTGTTCTAATGGCTGAGATCTCAGTCGTGCCTGACGTGGATGCGACAGGGCTCATGGCCATGCGAATGGCACCTTCAACATCACCTTTGCCAAGCTCAAGGCCTTCAAGCGCACGACTGTAAAGTTCAACCAGTACCTGACGCGCCATATCCCTGGCACTATCAGAGCCCTTGATCGCGACCTTGTTGCCGCGTGGCGTGACATCAACACCCAGTCTGTCTTCAATCAGCAACAGGTATTCATCATGCTCACCGAACACCATCATCAAAAGCCGATTGTCATCAAAACTCAACGTTACAACGTTCTGAGCGGGTGCGGTTGAGCCTGACTTGTGCCGATGTTGCGTCTTCGGCGGGGCCATGTGGGATGTCAACGGGGCGTATCTCCTGATTCTCTGAATTGACTAATAGAACAGATCATAAAGTGCCAAATGCATCAACCATGTGACCAGTCAAAGAGTTTGAACCCACATTTTCAATTTTCACTTTAACAATATCCCCGATTGAAGCCGAGCCCGCATCAATAAAGACGGACTGCAAATAAGGCGAACGGCCAATCAATTGGCCAGGCTGTCGGCCGGGTTTTTCGAGCAGAACATCAAGCACACGGCCTTTACATGCCTGGTTGAACCTGGCTTGTTGAGCCAGCAACAAAGCCTGCAACCGTGCTAGTCGTTCTGATTTTACATCTTCCAGCACCTGATTTTCTTGTGATGATGCTGGTGTGCCAGGGCGCGGAGAGTATTTAAACGAGAACGCCTGCGCATATTCAACAGTGCGAACCAGCTCCATCGTTGCTTCAAAATCCTGTTCTGTTTCGCCAGGAAAGCCCACAATAAAGTCTGATGACAGAGCTATATCAGGGCGTGCCTGACGGATACGGGCAATGATATCGATATAACTGGCAGCCGTATGGCTACGGTTCATCGCCTTCAAAATCCTGTCACTGCCAGACTGCACCGGTAAATGCAGATAAGGCATGACTTTTGGGTTTTCACCATGCGCGCGTATCAGGGCCTCATCCATGTCCCTGGGGTGGCTGGTTGTATAGCGCAACCGCTCAAGGCCTACTACTTTCGACAGCTCTTCCAGCAGATGGCCAAGTGTCCATGGGCTACCCTTTGGTCCTTCGCCGTGCCAGGCATTGACGTTTTGACCCAGCAAGGTGACTTCCCGTACACCAGATTCAACCAGTGTTTGCGCTTCTGATATAATGCGAGCGGCGGGCCTGGAAAACTCGGCCCCTCGTGTGTAGGGCACAACACAGAATGTACAAAACTTGTCGCATCCCTCTTGTACCGTCAAAAACGCTGCAACGCCCCGCTTTAGGGGTTTGATCTTAGGTGAATCAAGTGCGTCAAACTTCTCGTCAACTGGAAGCTCTGTCTCAACCACAGACACACCAGTTTGATCATGGCGGTCCAGCAGTGTCGGCAACCGATGGTAGGTTTGTGGTCCAAACACCAGATCAACGACAGGCGCGCGGCGAATGATTTCCTCTCCCTCCGCCTGGGCAACACAGCCGGCAACAGCAATTTTCATGGGCTTGTTTGAAGCTTTTTTCAACTGACGCAAGCGGCCAAGCTCAGAGTAAACTTTTTCGGCGGCCTTTTCACGAATGTGGCAGGTATTCAAAATAACCAGATCAGCGTTTTCTGCGCTATCGGTCGTCACATAGCCGCGCTCCGCAAGTACCTCTCCCATACGATCAGAATCATAGACATTCATCTGACAACCATAGGTCTTGATAAAGACCCGTGATGGCTGAACAGGTTGTGCCTGCAGTTCTTTGGTTATATGAATTTCAATCTTGCTCATTGCATGTCAGCCTATACGCGCTCAACCGCAACATGACAACTGGTTGACCCATTGCACCATTACTACACCGTCACAATCAGGCGCGCCGTGATGGCATCGTTCACTGTGCCATCGTTGTGGCGGTAATAGTTTTTGCGCCTTCCCGTGCAATCATACCCGGCAGATTTGTACAGGTTAGCTGCTGCGTCATTGCCGTCTTCATATTCTATGAAAATTTTCGGAATGCCTTCCTCGCGAGCATGATCCCTGATAGCATTCATCAAGACGGAGCCCACTTTGCGTCGTCGTTTTTGTGGCAACACGGCCAAGGTCAATATCTCCAGTTCATCACCACTGCTTCGTAACAGCGTAAAACCACAAGGAGCACGGCCTGAAACCTCATTGTCAATTGCAAGCAGTGCAACTGTTCCAGGTGTTGCCAGTAATGAGTTTATTGAAGCTTCTTCCCAACCCTGATCAAAACATTGCTTATGAATGTGTGACAGCTCTTTACTCGCCTCAAGAGTGACCTTTTCAATGCTGATATCTGCGACCTGGTGGCGGACCAGCGGGGTTTGCGCCTTGGCGTCGGGGGCTCGCAGATAAATCGGTTCAGGTGGGCTGAGCGTTGCATCAGCCCTAGCGGCAAGTCGTGCAATAGACAGTGAATTGTCAATCTGGATTTCGTCCACAAGCTGCATTGTATCCGGCGTCCTTATTAACGCGACACCTGTTCCTGTGAGCAACCCTGTCCTGCCTGCCAGCAGGGTTTCTGCGTCGTGCAAACTCATCGCTGCTGCTGGATGCAATTCAGCACCACTTGCATCAAAACCTTGTATATACACCTCGCCCCTGCGTGCATCCTGCACTACCCAAACTTCACCAGCATCTACGCGGTGTGAAAACCTTTCAGCAATCGCTTGCATGGTTGTGATGCCAATGACAGGCGTTTTCAAAACCAGCGCAAGCGATCGAACAAAAGCCAACCCAATTCGAACACCTGTAAAGGTGCCTGGTCCGGAACATGCGGCAAGACGGTCGACTTGCCTGAGTTCCATATGGGCGTCATACAGCGCTTGCTTCACCATGTCGGACAACCGTTCGGCATGACCTGTCTGCATGGGCTCACTGATGTGGGCGAGTGGCTTGTTCGTCTTTGCATCAAGAACGCACACGCTACAGGCTGCTTGAGCCGTATCAATACTCAATACAATCATGCGATGGGCCAGAGAATTGGCAGCACGTTAGACAGGACGAACTTCACTCACTTCAGGAATGAAATGGCGCAACAGGTTTTCTATGCCGTGCTTCAAGGTTGCAGTTGAACTTGGGCAACCGGCGCACGCGCCTTTCATGTGAAGATAAACGATACCTTCCTTAAACCCGTGAAATGTAATGTCACCACCGTCCTGAGCCACAGCCGGGCGAACACGGGTGTCCAGCAATTCCTTGATCGTGGTCACAATCTGCTGGTCCGCTTCGGCATAGTCACCTTCTTCCTGGGCCACGGCTGCTTCACCACTGCGAATTACCGGTGCCCCGGACATGAAATGTTCCATAATGGCGCCAAGCACGGCTGGCTTCAAATGCTGCCATTCAGCTTCACTCTTGGTGACAGTAATGAAATCAGACCCCAGAAACACACCTTCAACGCCTGATACAGAAAACAGTTTTTCGGCCAAAGGCGAGATTGCCGCTTCTTCAGCAGAGCGAAAATCCCGTGGATCACCATCAACCACTGGCTTGCCAGGGATGAACTTCAACGTGCTGGGATTTGGTGTTGCTTCGGTTTGAATAAACATGCTGACCTCGCCTTGTTTGGTAGCGTCCGCGAATAGATAGTTCAGTATATAAACGTTTTCTGGAATTATTCCAGATTACATGGCGAGAAAAATTTCCTTGCCCTGTTCCTTCAACCTATAAAGCCCATGATACGACGGACGTCGCGCATTACTGGCTCTGCCACAGCACGCGCACGATCCGACCCATCCTTGAGAACCCTATCAATATGGCCAGGATCATTCATCAGCTTCTTCATCTCAGCAGCGATTGGTGACAATTTTTCCACTGCCAGATCGGCCAGTTGCTGCTTCAGATCAGAAAACTGCCGCCCGGCAAATTGAGGCAAAACTGATGCCAGTGTTTCATCCTGCAATGCTGCAAATATGCCCAGCAAGTTCGCAGCCTCGGGACGACCGCTTAAACCTTCAATTGATTCAGGCAAGGCATCAGGATCAGTTTTTGCCTTGCGGACCTTTTTGTTGATGGTGTCGGCATCATCAGTCAAATTAAGCCGCGACAGGTCCGATGGATCGGACTTGGACATCTTGGATAAGCCATCGCGCAACGACATGACGCGGGTAGCCGGCCCCATGATCAATGGCTCCGGCAGCGGGAAAAAGCCATCCGGATAGCCCGCATTGGCGCAAGCCTCAGCCATATCGATATTGAACTTCTGAGCGATGTCGCGGGTCAACTCCAGATGCTGCTTCTGGTCTTCGCCTACAGGCACATGCGTCGCCCGGTAGGCAAGAATGTCTGCCGCCATCAGATTGGGATAGGCGTAAAGTCCGACGGATGCATTCTCGCGATTTTTTCCAGCCTTGTCCTTGAACTGCGTCATGCGGTTGAGCCAGCCCAGTCTTGCAACACAATTGAATATCCATGCCAATTCGGAATGGGCCGCGACCTGTGACTGATTGAACACAATATGTGCTTTTGGGTCGATGCCTGATGCAAGATAGGCTGCAGTCACCTCTCGGGTAGAGCGTGCAAGTTCTTCAGGCCCACCCCACACTGCTCGATCCTGGGTAATCGCATGCAGGTCGACAACACAATAAATGCACTCATGTGAGGCCTGTAGATCCACGAAACGCTTGATCGCGCCCAGATAGTTGCCCAGATGCAAATTGCCTGTCGGTTGTACACCGGAAAACACACGTGGGGTTGGTTTGGTCATTTTGGGCTGGCTCCCGTAGAAGAAGGCTCTGTTGATCCTGGCTGGCTATATGCCGCAACAGCGTTGATATGCCAAGCATGATCATCCAGATCGACGGAATGATTGTTTCAATGCCTTCAGGTCCAGACCACCGGAAAACCATAAAACGGCAAAGTAGGTGGTTATCCCAAGTATGACCATTGCCACAAGCGCAAGCAATCTCAATATGAACAGAACGCTTGCATCAAATAGTGGTTGGGCAATCTGAATCACTCCAAGCAGCACAAGCCCCATGACAAGGCTTGCCCCAATAATACGAGGCATGGCATGGCGTAGCTTCTTGTCAATGATAAAGTCGCCTCGCCTTGTCAGCGTTACAGCCAACAAGCCAGCATTGATCCAACCTGCAATGGTTGTGGCCAGAGCAACGCCGGCATAGGCAAAGAACTGAAACAACACCAGCGCCCCGACAATGTTCACGACAGCTGAAATCATGGCAAACCACATGGGCGTCTTGGTATCTTCGCGGGCGAAATAGGCGGGTGAAAAAATCTTTATGATGACAAATGCCGGCAGACCCGCAGCAAAGGCAGCCAATGCGATAGATGTCGCGCGGGTATCAACAGCCGTAAATGCCCCTCGCTCAAACAGAACTTGAATGATCGCTTGTGGAAAGGCCATCAGCGCAATCGCAGACGGCACAGTGAGCAGCATTGAAATCTCAAGTGCCCGGTTTTGTGATGATTGCACACCGGCCAAATCAGATGCGCGGAGCCTGCGAGCAAGCTCAGGCAACAAGACAACACCAATTGCAATTCCAATCACACCCAGCGGGAGTTGGTAAATACGATCAGCGTAGTAAAGCCAGGATGCAGCAGAATCCTGGATTGATGCAATCATCGTGGAGACAAGCAAATTGATTTGCGTGATGCCACCAGCAATTAGACCGGGAACGCCAAGACTGACCAGACGCTTTACACCTGGCGTAATAACAGGCTTGCGCAAGCGCATATGAACACCTGCCTTTGCCGCAGCAATCCATAACATCACGAATTGCAATAGACCCGCAGCAGAAACCCCCCACACAAGTAAATAGCCCGTACGCGACTCTGCTCCCCACCCAGAAAAAAGCGCAAACAAAAGCACTGCGATCATGACGATATTCAAGATTATGGGTGCAGCAGCAGCGGCAGTGAACCGATGCAATGAATTCAAAATACCCCCAACCAACGCGACCAGCGACATGAACGTGAGATAGGGAAATGCGATCCGCGTCAATTGCACTGTCAGGTCGAGTTTTTCAGGATTGCTGACAAAGCCCGGTGCCAGAATGTAGATGATCAGCGGCATGGCCAGCATGGCAAGGGCCGACAGTATGATCAAGAATGTCAGCAGGACAGCCATGACCTCTTCAGCAAACTTTACAGCTGCATTATGACCTTCACCTTCAAGTTGACGGGCAAATAGTGGAACGAAGGCTGAATTAAAGGCACCTTCGGCAAACAGCCTTCTGAATAGGTTGGGAAACCTGAAGGCCACCACAAAAGCATCTGCGATCAAACCGGTGCCAACCACGCTGGCCATCAACATGTCACGCACAAATCCCAGAACCCGGGACAACAATGTCATGACGGCAACAGTTGAAGCAGATCGTAGAAGAGCCATGACAATCCAGTGATGTATTTCGATGTTAAGGACAGAATCAGTTTTGAACTACCGATAGACTACAACAAAAAGGCCCCGATACGCACACGGGTGCATACATGCTTCACATCAAGCGGCCTTCTGCCCGATACGACCAGCCATCAGAACTTCGATCAAGGTGTCATTGATTGTAGTCAACCTGGTTTTGCTGGTCACTTTCTGACCCAACAAGTCCGTAACATAGAACACATCCACCGCACGCTCACCAAATGTAGTAATCTGGGCAGAGGCGATATTGAGATTTAACCGGAACAAGCTATCGGTTAACTTGAACAACAGGCCGATGCGGTCCAGACCCGCAATTTCAATGACCGTGAACCGGTTTGATATATCATTGGATACGATGACTTGAGGCTCCACCGTGAACGCTTTTATACGTCCTTTTTGTTGCGAAGCGGTAGCCACGGCATCGCGCAACTGGATTTCTCCTGCAAAAGCTCGTCGCATTAGTCCGATAACGCGATCAAGCTTTCTCTGCTCATCTTCAGCCTGATCAAACTCGCGCGGTATCAGCAAGGTATCAAGCGCCATGCCATCCGTTGTTGTGAAAATTTTCGCACCCGCAATACTTGCCCCACCCGCAGCACAGGCTCCTGTCAACAAGGCCAGCAGCCGGGGGTGGTCAGGCACATAGACGCAAAGCTCTGTGATGGATGCAAACTTGTCCATGCGCACATCGAAGGCAATGGTTTCACCCGCCTCCATCGTGCGCGCAACGAGATTGGCATCCATGATCTGATGTTCAAGGTCTACGGTGTACCAGTAAGAATCATAATGCCGCGCCAGATAGGCGTCTGCTCCTACCTTGCCAAGATCAGTCATGGCTTGCAAAAATTGCTGTTTTGCAGCGTTCACGCGATCGACCCTGGAAATAGAGGTATGACCTCCGCTGAGATGTGGCTCGGTTTCAGCAAACAGGGTTCGCAGAAGCTGTCCCTTCCAGCCGTTCCAGACACCAGGTCCAACAGCTCGAATATCAACCACCGTCAATACAAGCAACAATCTGAGCCGTTCAGGGCTTTGAACAATGTCAGCAAAATCGGCAATGGTCTTGTAGTCAGATAAATCGCGCATCTGTGCGGTCTCGCTCATCAGAAGGTGATAGCGCACCAGCCAGATAACCGTTTCAGTTTCTGCGCTGGTCAAACCAAGACGCGGACATAATGTCTTCGCTACTTTTGCACCTGCTATGGAGTGATCTTCCTTGCGTCCTTTGGCGATGTCATGAATCAAAACCGCAACATAAAGCGCGCGACGGGATACCACGTTTGCCAATATCCCTGTAGCCAGCGGATGATCTTCCTTCAAAAGCCCGCGTTCTATATTGGACAGGATGCCAACGGCCCGGATGAGATGTTCATCAACAGTGTAGTGATGATACATGTTGAACTGCATCAAGGCTGTTACGCGTCCAAACTCTGGAATGAACCTGCCCAGTACGCCTGCTTCGCTCATTTTACGCAAGATGGCTTCCGGGTTCCTGGAGTCAGTCAGGATATCGAGAAACAGATCGTTGGCGACAGGGTCTGCTCTCAATGACTTGTCGATTACTCGCCTGGCGTGGCGCACAAGTCTCAGCGTATCTGGATGAATAGACAAATTATTGTGTTCGGCAATCCTGAACAAACGAATAATCGAGATTGGATCTTTTTCAAATAGATCAGTATCAACGGCCTGCAACCTACCAGCGTCGATCATAAAGGAACTGTCAAAGTCCAGCTTGATTGACTTGCGCCTGAAACGACCTAACAGGTCACTCATACCTGGCGCCTTCTTGAACTGGCGCGCCTCCAGAACAGCCGACATTATGCTGGTCAAGTCTCCAACATCCTTCGCAACCAGAAAATAGTGCTTCATGAACCGTTCAACGGATTTCATGCCCGAATGGGCGGAGTAGCCAAGCCGTTCAGCCATTTCAGACTGCTTGTCGAATCCAAGCCGATCATCACCACGGCCCGTCATGAAATGCAGATGGCATCGAACAGCCCACAGGAAGTCCTCACACTTGATGAACCTGCTTTGCTCCTTGCGAGTAAACAGACCGGATTTTTCAAGCTCACGCACAGAGCGTGTGCCGTAGACAAATTTTGCGATCCAGAACAGCGTGTTCAAGTCACGCATGCCGCCTTTTCCGTCTTTCACATCAGGCTCAACCAGATAACGTGACTCGCCAGCCTGATGGTGACGCACATCGCGCTCTTCGAGCTTGTCTGCAATGAACTGGCGTTGGTCACGAGCCAGAATTTCCTTGCCGTACCTGCCCTGCAATTCATCAAATAGCGGACGGTGACCACAGATATGACGTGCTTCAAGAACCGATGTCATGATGGTTGTGTCCGTACGCACCAAGCGTATGCAATCATCAACCGAACGCGTAGCGTGACCAACCTTGAAGCCAAGATCCCACAAGAAGTAGAGCATGTATTCCAGAACACTCTCGCCCCAGGCTGTCTGCTTGTACGGCAACAAGAACAAGAGATCTATATCTGAGCCCGGCGCCAACGCACCACGACCATAACCCCCTGTGGCAACAACACAGATATGCTCCGAGGTAGAGGGATTGTTTGCTGAATAGGCAACAGATGATGACAGCTGATAGAGAGCTGTTATCAGTTCATCCTGATATTGCGAGAGGCGCTGCGCACATTTGCGCCCTTTTCCAGTTTGCGTCAGCCTGTCTTCCTCAGCCTTGCGTTGATCCTTGATCAATTGCTTTAAATACTTCAACGCAGCCGGGCGAAAGCCTGAGCTAGCATGTCCGCCATGTTCATCGGCAAGCGCACGCAGGCTCACCAGAATAGAATCGGCCCGATACTTACGGTCATCGTCGATATTGCGCTGGTGTGTGTTTTTGCTTGTCATGGCAATTGTTCAATAAGGAGTTTCTGCTTCAGGTTACAGGTTCTAACTGTTGTCTTCAGAGGCAGCCAGCGTTTTCAATTCGTAGATTAGCTCAAGGGCGTCTCGAGGGCTCAATTCATCAGGAAGTATGCTTGCAATTTTTGCGACCAGCTGAGAGTCCTTTGAGGGTTTTCTGGTGCGCTCTGAGTGGATCGGTACCGAAAACAATGGCAAATCGTCAATAATACGTGCGTGTGTTTCAGCTCTGTCGCTTTCTTCCAGCAATGATAAAACTTCCCTTGCCCGATCAATCACGCCAGAGGGAAGACCGGCAAGCCTGGCAACCTGTATCCCGTAGGATCGGTCAGCTTTACCTGGCACCACTTCATGCAGAAAGACAACGTCACCTTGCCATTCCCTGACCTTGACAGTTGCATTCATCACACGCTCCAGCCTTGATGACAGGGCCGTGAGTTCATGAAAGTGAGTGGCAAACAGCGCGCGACATCTATTCACCTCGTGCAGGTGCTCCACGCAGGCCCAGGCTATGGACAAACCATCATAGGTTGCAGTGCCGCGACCGATTTCATCCAGAATAACCAGAGACCTTTCAGTGGCAAGGTTCAAAATCGTGGCTGTCTCAACCATTTCAACCATGAAGGTGGAACGGCCTCTTGCCAGGTCATCAGCTGCGCCTACTCGGGAAAATATTCGGTCAACAACGCCTATGCGCGCAGACTTTGCGGGAACAAAGCTTCCCATTTGGGCAAGTAAAGCGATGATCGCATTCTGGCGCAAATAGGTGGATTTCCCGGCCATGTTTGGGCCGGTCAACACCGCGATATGTCTTGTCGGTTCGCCCGTTTCGGTTTGCTCGCCTGCGCTAAGTTCACAGTTATTAGGGACAAAAGTAGATGACCCGCTGCGTCGCAACGCTGCCTCAACAACCGGGTGTCGGCCGCCTTCCAGTTCAAACTTGCGGGAATTGTCCATGTGGGGACGAACATAGTTTCGCGATACAGCCAACTCGGCAAGAGCGCAATATACATCCAGTTCAGCGAGTGCATCTGCCACCGTGTGCAAGATGGATGCGCGCTGGCAGGTTTCGTCAGACAGTTTTGCAAACAGTTCAAGCTCGATATTTCTGGCCCTTTCCGCCGCTAACGAAATCTTCTGCTCAAGTTCTGTCAGTTCGGTGGTTGTGAACCGCATGGCATTGGCCATGGTCTGGCGATGGATAAACTGACCAACATGATCGGGACCAAGTAGTAACTCACCTGCTTGCTGGTTCACCTCGATGAAATATCCAAGCATGTTGTTGTGCTTGATCCTCAAAGCCTTCAAGGTTGTCTGCTCTGCATAACGAGCTTGTAAACGGGCAATGACCTTGCGGCTTTCATCACGCAAAGAGCGGGCTTCATCCAGCTCATCTGACTTGCCTGGTTTAATGAAACCACCATCGCGTGCATTCACTGGTAATTCTTCCAGCAGAAGGTCAGTCACATATTCCGCAAATTCAGTGTCTGCCATGGACAGACTTTGCCACACCTTCGCAAGTCTGGATGGCCATGGCTCAATGCCAACACGGTGCGAGTATGTACTCGCCATTTGATGAGCCAAAAGCAGGCTCTTGGCGATGGCAGCAAGGTCTCTTGGAGACCCTCGCTCAAGGCTCAGCCTGGCAAGAGGTCTGTTAATATCAGGTGCCTGTTTCAGTTTCTGGCGGATGGATTGGCAAACTTGCGATCCGACTTCATCCACAAAAGCTTCAACGACATCATGCCTTGCCACTATCTCGCCAACCGATGTGACAGGTGCTGCCAGCCTCTCAGCCAACAACCTGCCACCGGGACCGGTCACCGTCAGATCAATACAATCCAGCAGGCTGCCGGACTTTTCCCCGGAAAGCGTTCGGGTTAGTTCGAGATTTGCTCGCGTTGCCGCATCAATGAGAACCAAGTTGCCAGCCTCAACTATCCTTGGATTGCGGAGACTTGGAATCCTCCCAACCTGGGTCAGCAAGATGTAGTCAAGCAACACGCCTGCAGCGGAAATGGAAGCTCGGTCAAAGGTGCCAAAAGCATCAAGTGAGGCAACATTGAAAAATTCCAGTATCCGATTTCTTGCTGATGTTGAATCGAACCGCGATGGCGTCAGAGTGGTAATTGCCGTGTTGGCATCAGCCAGAACTTCTGAAATCAACGGATCATCAAAAGCATTGTCAGAAACCAGCAATTCAGATGGATCAATGCGCGCCAGTTCAGATGCGAGCGTCATCGATGAAACAGGGGTTATTGCAAACTCTCCACTGGACATGTCCAGCCATGCAAGCGCCAGCTTGTCGTCAGCCTTGATAGAAGACAGACACGCAAGATAATTATTACGGCCTGCACTCAGCAGATTGTCTTCAGTTATTGTACCTGGCGTGACAAGTCGCACCACATCGCGTCTAACAACCGACTTGGAGCCCCGTTTTTTTGCTTCAGCCGGATCTTCAGTTTGCTCGCAGACGGCAACCCTGTGACCAAGTCGAATAAGTTTTTGCAAATAGTCATCAGCAGCATGAACCGGTACACCGCACATTGGAATATCATCTCCAAGGTGCTTGCCACGCTTGGTCAGGGCAATGCCAAGGGCGGACGCTGCTACCTCAGCATCATTGAAAAAAAGTTCATAAAAATCGCCCATCCGATAAAACAGCAAACTGTCAGGATAGGCACTCTTGATCTCATGAAACTGCGCCATCATGGGCGTAACCTTGCCAAGATTGTCCATTGGCAGGGCAGGGTTTGCGATGGTTTGTTTTAACAAGTCGTGCTTCATGGCTGTGGACAATAAACCGATATACAGCCTTAGTCGCCAGTCGTGTTATCACCGTCCACAGTCAGATTTAGCGCTCGAGTATCAATTGGTCATGCTGCATCATTGACCCTGATGTAGCCTTCAACGGCCTGTTCAAGATCAGCCCGGTCGAACGGTTTTGATAGATAGCCGTCCATACCAGCCTTTGTACAAGCCATTTGATCGTCATTTCGCGCATTTGCCGTTAGCGCGAGTATTGGAACTTTTCTTGCAGCTGAATTTTTAGCTTCCAACGCCCTTATGCGGACAGTTGCCTCAATGCCATCAATCCCCGGCATGAATATATCCATCAAAATCAGGTCATAATTGATTTCACCAGACGCAGTCAGATCATCTTCAATTGCACAAACAGCTTCTGCTCCATTCAGCATGTGAACCACTTCATGACCAGCTGACTTTAAAATTTTGGTGGCAAGCAACATGTTTATCCGGTTGTCTTCCACCAGCATGATGCGCAAACCGCCATCATTATTTTCTACGGTACGCAAGCGGCGGGCGGTTTTCCGAAGCGCGTTTACCGGCTTCTTCATTGTGTCCGCACCGGCTTTCAATTGCTGCAGAAGGGATGCGCGTCGGGTAGGCTTAAGTAGGTATCCAATGCGTACATCTTCCATCAACCGGCGATAGATGCGGCGCTCCTCAGGGCGCAAGAGAACCCACAAGCCTGCCTTTGCGGCCAGTTCATCTGCTAGTGCAAGCATCTGCACTTCATCATCAAGATACCCAGGATCTAGAAGAACGAGAACCCGCCCATGGTTTTCAGAGTTGGATAATTCCACAACCTTGTTCGACAACCCGTCCGTCGGCCCAGCATCAACGCACGTCGCATCATGATCATGCAGATAAGCTGCTATTGCAGTTTTGACTGCTCCATCAGGGATAGCCAATACAACCTGAAATCCCGACAAGTGAATAATTTGCGAGGTTTGCGGCGCATTTTGCAAAGTTTTATTGGTCAAACTGGCTGGTGGCAATGAGACTGTAAAACTGAAAGTGGACCCACAGTTCACTTCGCTTTCCAGTTTGATTTTACCCCCCATCAACTCAACGAGATGGCGTGAAATGGAAAGCCCAAGTCCTGTGCCCATGCCTTTTTGATGATCGGGTGAAGATGATTGCCTGAAACGTTCAAAAATCGCTTCACGCTCATGTTCGGGTATTCCATGGCCCGTATCGGATACCGAAAACTCTATGTCATGGTTTCCTGGACCTGGAACCGCGTTAATCAGAACGCTGCCTGTAGTTGTGAACTTGATAGCATTACCAGCGATATTCATTACGACCTGCCGCAACCGCTTCTCATCCCCATCAACCAATTCAGGCAAATTCGGTGACACATAACAGGCAATTTCAATTGACTTCGCATGCGCCCTCGCAGCCAGCAATTCAACACTGCTTTCAATCATCTCTGTCAGGTTGAAAGGTGAGGTATGTAATGTCATTTCACCTGACTCTGCTTTGGCAGCATCCAGGAGCTCGTCAATAATGGACAATAGTGAACGGCCAGACATATCAACTGCCTCAACATAGCTTCGCTGTTCCTGAGACAGCTTCGTGTCCAGCAACAATCCAGCCATGCCGATCACACCGTTCATTGGAGTTCTGAGTTCATGAGACACCGTTGCCAAGAACCGCGATTTTGCCATGTTGGCTTCGTCGGCCTGCGACCTCGCAGTGCGTAGCTCATCAAGAGCAACTTGAAGCTCACACAATTGCAGATTGGTCAGTCGCCAGACATGTAGAATGGCAAACGACAAGAAGAGCACAAAGATGCCAAGAAGGGCCAGCGATGTCAGCTGAATTGCTTCCATTTTGGTGAACCATGCAGCGATGGTGAACATGATCACCAGAAGCGACAGTGCCCCGCCAATACGGACCAGCAAGTCCACACGACGTTTTAGTGCAAGCGTACCACGCGGCCGCGATCTGGTGCGTCTGTCAGAAACTGCATCCACGACAAAAACTTCCCATCCGTAGAAATCCCGAATAAGAGTTTGCCACGCCAGTCCTTATATCGGCCCTATCCAAACTATTAAAATTTTAGATACCTGATTAAGCGCTTGTTCAAAGTTTGACCAAATATCAAGCCGCCAATTGGAAACTGGCAAGCTTTTGCCTGTAACTCACCGCCTCGGCAATGGAAATGCGCGAGACTTTATCCTCACCATCCAGATCCGCAAGCGTCCGCGCAATACGAAGCACCCTGTGATATCCCCGCGCCGACAGATTCATGGCATTTGCTGCATCCTGTAACAAGGACAAGCCTTGTGGATCAGGGCACGCGAGATCCTCAAGCAAGGCTCCATCCAGCTGTGCGTTAGTCCTCAGACCAGG